>JBBKWN010000171.1:0-3907 GCA_037968955.1 Rheinheimera sp.
CATTATTCGCGCAGGGCAGGCCGTCTATAACGTATCAGGTTATTGGTTTGAAGATGCAGTTAATTGTGGTAATTAATGAATAAATCATTCCCCAACGAGCATAGCGTTCAAAAGCAGCTTGCTGGTGTTCAATAGCAAAATCGATATCGAATTTTGGCGGCGCCGTTATGCACTTTTAGGTCGAAAAACCTTGATGACGGCGTCATCACATTGTAAAAACGGCCCGTCCATCAGATCAATACAATAGGGGATCGCTGGGAATACCGCATCTAAACATTGCCGGATGGCGCTGGGTTTCCCCGGTAAATTCACAATGAGGCTACTACCGCGCAGGCCAGCAGTTTGGCGTGACAAGATAGCCGTTGGCACAAACTTTAACGACTCAGTACGCATGAGCTCGCCAAAACCCGGCATCATGCGGTCACACACTGCAGCTGTGGCTTCTGGGGTGACATCGCGTTTAGCCGGGCCGGTACCGCCTGTGGTCACCACTAAGCAGCAGCCTGTTTTATCAACCAGTTCACGCAGTGTTTGTTCGATCAGCGCTTGTTCGTCTGGGATCAGCCGGTATTCGGGTTGCCAGTCGCTGGTCAGATAAAGTTGCAGGGTATCGAGAATGGCTGTGCCTGAAATATCTTGATAAATCCCGGCAAAGGCGCGGTCGCTGACCGTAACAATGCCAATTTTGGCTTTATGTTGTTGCATTGATAACTTCCTTTGATGATGAGGGTCTGGCATTTGTGAAGGTTCAATCTAATCTGGAACTTGATACAAACCGGCCACTTGATGCCAATACCCGTTGCAGTCTGTGTTTGGTAAGGCAGAGCGCTGTCCTTGCTGAAATTGGCGCAGCCAGTGAAAAGTATCGTCAACCGCTGGGCTTAACCGTACAACGTCGACTAAGCCTTGCATCGAGGGTAGCTCGTTTACTAAGTTGTACCTGTCACCGGACTGGGTTTGAATGCCGTTGAGCAGAAATACCGCTTCGCCTTCCTGACTGTTAGCGATGCGGCCCTTCGGGTATTTAATACAACAAAGTTCACACTGATCTTTCGCGCGATTTTCAGAACGCGCGGTAAAACAACGACCCGACCACGCCAATGGTAAGTGACCAAACGCAAACACTTCGACTTCAAAACAGTCGCGAACGTCAGCAATTAACGGCTGCTGTAAAATGTTGGCTAACCAGTCACGCGACAGTTCCACCGGCATCACCCAGCGTTTCATGCCAAGCTGTAACAGTTGCCGCAGCGCCAGATGGTTATAGATACTAATGGCGGCACCGGCGACAAAAGGTAATTGCTGTTCCTGCAACATTGAAATTGCGCCAACATCGTTCGCTTCAATCCAAAATTCACCGTTGTCGCAATACCGTCGTAGCTCCCGAAGCTCAGACGGCGATTCGAGCATCGTCATGGTCGATAACACGACTTCCTTACCGGCTTCACGCAACATCTGTGCGATTGAAAAATAATCGGCAAATTTCAGTTCGCGCCTTTTGCTGCATACGGTATCGCCCAGATAAACGATGGCGGCTTCGGAGGTCGCCGCCTGCTGGTAAAACTCAAGCATTTGGGCTTTGGGCCAATAATATTGCACCGGCCCTAGAGCAAGTTTCAACGGTGTGGTTGCCGTGGGTTTCATCAGATTATTTCCATGCACGATGATAAGCGCCTAACGTGGTTTGGCTGCCTTCGGACAAAGACGCTAATACTTGATCCCAGGCTGGTTGGACACTAAAAGCAGCCGGATCAGCGAGCAAGCTATCTATTGCCAAGCGCCAAACACGGGTCAGGCTGGCCACATAAGCAGGGCTACGTTGCCGGCCTTCAATCTTCAAAGATTTAATGCCTTCGCGATGTAATTCCGGCAGCAAAGCAAGGGTATTTAAACTGGTTGGTTCTTCGAGCGTATGGTAACGATCACCGTCTACCTCAAAACGACCTTTACATAGCGTAGGGTAACCGGTGGTTTCTTCTGCTGAAAAACTATCGATCAGCACACCATTTAAACGTGACTCGAGCCTGCCATCTGCTTTTTCCTGCCAGCGGACAAAAGCGGCCGGTGAGCAGGCGCCAAATGTATTGGGCGATTGTCCCGTCAGATAAGAGCTAAGATAACAACGGCCTTCGGCCATGATGCACAGGCTACCAAAAGCAAACACTTCCAAATCGATGTCCGAGGTTCGTGCCAGCGCCCGCACTTGCTGCATCGACAACACCCTTGGCAATACCACACGGCTGATACCGTATTGGCGATAAAACTCAATCGCCGCCAAATTGGTGGCGGATGCCTGCACGGATAAATGCCGCTCGATATGTGGGTAACGTTCTGCGGCATAAGCCAGCACCGCCATATCGGCAATAATCAAAGCATCAGCTCCAGCCGCAACGGCTTGATCAACGGTCTGCTGCCAGCGCAACCAGCTTTCCGGACGGGCAAAGGTATTAATCGCCACATGCAGCTTTTTACCGGCTTTATGCACGTAGCTGCAAGCTTCAGCCAGTTTTAATTCATCGAGATTCAGCCCAGCAAAGTTACGGGCATTGGTCTCGTTTTTTAAGCCGACATACACGGCATCAGCACCGTTTTCGATGGCGGCCTTTAACGCCGCCACGCTCCCGGCCGGGCATAATAATTCCATTGTTTACTACCTCTTTAGCCTGATGGGCGTCGCTCGTTGACTGTGTCACCATGGGGAATATTCAGAACTTCGCTGAATGGTCGTGTGCTATTGAGTATAAATTGTTGAGCCGGTGAGGTGCTTCCAATGTGTCAACTTAAAATGCTTACTCCTAAAGTGATAACAAAGCTGCCCAAAATTGGTAGCAGGCTGAATCAGCTGTTACCGCAATCATTGCAGATAGCGCTTATTCGCCACACACTCAACCATATGTTTGCAGCGGACAGCCAAAATGGCTCGCTGAATTTTTTAGCGGGGAAAATAGTGCAGATAACCGTTATCGATTTTGCGTTTTCGTTTAGGCTGCACCTTAAGGACAGCCGTTTAATGGTCAGTGCCAATCACGAAATGGGTGGTGCTGAACCCGATCTTTTAATCAAAGCCAGCAGTGTCGATTTTTTTCTATTATGTAGTGCGCAGGTCGACCCAGATACGCTGTTTTTCCAGCGCCGCCTTAGCATGATTGGCGATACCGAACTTGGCCTTTATCTGAAAAATTTCCTCGACTCTTTTGATACCCAAGCCAAGTTACCGGCTTCTTTGTGGCGGATGCAGCAATATGTCGCGACACAATTATCATCAGCAGTAAAAATCTGATGAGTCAAAGGTGTCAAACTGACCGTGTTACAGTTTTTTTGGCCTATCTGAAGTTCGATATCAGATCCGCGATGAAATAAATGTAGATTGGCAACAAGGCAAGGATAAAAACCCCTTTGGGCCACGGGGTGCTGCGCGTGGTAAAAACCCAAGCCCGTCACAGACGTCTCAATCAGACCTAAACAAAATTAAGTGCTTTTGTGGTGATGTACATGTCCGGCGGGATGTACATGTTCGTTGGGACGATATAGGCAATGATAAAAAGCGTCGGAACCAGTGATTAGTCGGTGTGCTAAAAGCTCAGTTACTTTGGTGGCAGTCAGGGGGAGGGTATTTGATTTAAGCTGCAACGTTTACATCAGTAAATAGCAACAGTTTAATGTTGTTGCAGATTAACGATAATTGGTGCCCGGTTCGGGCACCACACCTCAAAATAATAGTTAAAACCGATCTGCCAGGTTAAAGATAGAGGATGTCAACGTGTGCATAGCACGCAGTATTAAGTCTGAAAACACACTCAAGTGACTGATTTAAATAACAAGCTTAGTTTTGAAAAGGGCAGGGTATAAAAAAGTATTGGTGCGTCCTAGTGGACTCGAACCACCGACCCCCACCATGTCAAGGTGG
>JBBKWN010000172.1:0-90677 GCA_037968955.1 Rheinheimera sp.
ACATTTAATGAATGAACGATACATGAATATTTTCTATCGTAGTGATAACCGCTAAATAGTAGTCAGAATTACCTGAAATTGCCGCCGCAGTGGTCATTCATTATGCTGCTCGATTGTATGGCAGGCTTGACCATCTATATAACTAAATCGCATAAAGAGGCAAGAACGATTCTTTCAGATTTATCCATATAGACGGCTAAAATGCGGATAATTGATTAGAGATAGGTGTTGTTATGCTTCTGGCGTCACTGACCGCACAAGCAAGCCCGCTCAGTGCGCAGCAAGTTAAAGATTTACAGGCGCTGGTTAGCCAGCTCAATCCCATCCAGCAAGCCTGGGTCAGTGGTTATCTGGCCGCAGCCGCGCAATTGGCAGGCCAAAATGCCGGTACTGTGGCGGCAACCCAAGTCGCCGAAGCGTCAACCTTAACCATCTTGTACGCTTCACAAACTGGGAATGCCAAAACGCTCGCCAGTAAAATCAAAGGCGCTGCCGAAAGTCAGGGTTTTGCGGTGGTGCTGCAAGATATCGCCAGCTACAAAACTAATGCACTGACCAAAGAAAAATGCCTGATCATTGTCGCTTCAACTTATGGTGAAGGCGAACCGCCAGAATCTGCGGTCAGTTTTCACAAGTTTTTATTTGGTAAAAAAGCCCCGCAATTGCCGCAACTGCACTACGCAGTGTTGGGTTTAGGCGATAGTTCTTACGAGTTTTTCTGCCAGACAGCGGTTGATTTTGATACCAAGCTAGCCACTTTAGGCGCCAAACGGTTGCACCCGGCGGCCTTGCTGGATGTCGATTACGAGAGCGAAGCCGCCACTTGGCAACAACTAGCGCTGGCGCAATTTGCACCGCTGTTAACAGCTGCCAATGCAGCGCCATCAGCGCAAGTGATTGCCTGGCCAGGTGCCAGCGACGAGCATCACAACCTGTATAGCAAGCAAAACCCGCTGTTGGCTGAGTTATCGGTGACACAAAAAATTACTGGCCGTGATTCGAGCAAAGACGTGCGGCATATCGAAATTTCACTCGAAGATTCCGGACTGACTTATCAGCCGGGTGATGCGCTAGGGGTGTATTTTCACAATGATCCGGCTTTGGTTGACGCCATGTTAGCCGCGACTGGCATTGCCCCTGACAGCAAAGTACAGTTTGATGGTGCGCCGCACAGCGTAGTTCAGGTATTAACTGAACAACTGGAACTGACGCAGTCTTACCCATCCTTTGTTGAAAAATACGCAGCAGCGACTGGCAATACCGTGCTGCAACAACTGGCCGCCGACAAAACGGCGCTGCGCGAATTTTTAGCGCAGCATCAAGCCGCCGATGTGGTGTTGCAATATCCGGGCGCCTTAACCGCCCAGCAACTGGTCGATAGCCTGCGTAAACAACAACCGCGGTTATATTCGATTGCTTCCAGTCAGGCTGAAGTGGGCGAAGAAGTGCATTTAACGGTTGGCGTGGTGCGCTATGACGCTTTTGGTCAGACCCATTTAGGCGGCGCCTCGGGCTTTTTGGCCGAGCGTTTAGCCGAAGGTCAGCAAGTGCGGGTGTTTGTCGAACACAATGATAATTTCCGCCTGCCGGATCACGACACTCCGGTGATTATGATTGGTCCAGGCACGGGCATTGCACCGTTCCGGGCTTTCTTGCAACAGCGGGATAACGCGGGCGCGACCGGTCAGAACTGGCTGTTTTTTGGGAACCCACATTTCACCCAGGATTTCCTGTATCAGGTCGAACTGCAGGATTATTTAAAACGTGGTGTGCTAAGCAAATTAGATGTCGCCTTTAGCCGGGATCAAGCACAGAAAGTCTATGTGCAGGATAAACTGCTGGCGAAAGGGGCTGAAGTCTGGAGTTGGTTAACCCAAGGGGCGCATCTTTATATCTGTGGCGACGGCAGCAAAATGGCTAAAGACGTGCATCAGGCGCTGCTGCAAATCGCGCACGCCCATGGCGGTTTGACCGAAGAAGCGGCCGCTGACTATTTCGAACAATTGCGTGAAACCAAACGTTATCAGAAGGATGTCTATTAATGACAACGCCACAATACCCGATCAATCCGGAGCTACAAGCTCAAGGGACCTTGTCAGATAACGAGCGTTTGAAGGCACAAAGCCAGCATTTACGCGGCACTATTATCACCGACTTAAAAGACGAAATTACCGGCGGTTTTAACGGTGATAACTTTATGTTAGTGCGTTTTCACGGCATGTATCAACAAGATGACCGCGACATTCGTGCCGAGCGCGCCGAGCAAAAACTAGAGCCATTGCACAACGTGATGTTACGGGCGCGGATGCCAGGCGGCATCATTACCCCAACGCAGTGGCTGGCGATTGATAAATTCGCTGCTGAAAAAACCATCTATGGCAGCATTCGGTTGACCACCCGCCAAACCTTTCAATTCCACGGCGTGTTAAAACCGAATATAAAATCGATGCACCAGATGCTGAACAGTATCGGCATTGACTCCATTGCCACGGCCGGTGATGTCAACCGCAACGTGCTTTGTACCTCCAACCCGGTGGAATCGGAACTGCATCAACAAGCCTATCAATGGGCGGTGAAAATCTCTGAACATCTGCTGCCAAAAACCCGGGCTTATGCCGAAATTTGGCTGGATGAAGAAAAGGTTGAAAGCACTGAAACACCCGCGGAAACCGAACCGGTATTGGGTGATAACTATTTACCGCGCAAATTTAAAACTACCGTGGTGATTCCGCCGCATAACGATATTGATGTGCATGCCAATGACTTAAACTTTGTCGCAATTGCCGAACATGGTCAGCTAATTGGCTTTAATGTGCTGGTTGGCGGTGGCCTTGCGATGACCCACGGCGACAAAAGCACGTACCCGCGCCGCGCTGAAGACTTTGGGTTTATCGGCCTCGAAAACGTGCTTAAAGTCGCCGAACATGTAGTGACTGTGCAACGTGACTATGGCGATCGGGTCAACCGCAAAAACGCCAAAACCAAATACACTATCGACCGGATTGGCGTTGACACCTTTAAACAAGAAGTGGAAAAGCGGGTCGGTGTGCCGTTCCAGCCTAGCCGCCCTTATCAGTTTACCCATCGCGGTGATCGTTTTGGTTGGGTCGAAGGCATTGACGGCAAACACCATTTAACGCTGTTTATCGAAAATGGCCGTTTGCTGGATTATCCGGGCAAACCGCTGAAAACCGGCGTCTCTGAAATTGCCAAAATTCATCAAGGTGATTTTCGGATGACGGCCAATCAAAACCTAATTATCGCCGGTGTCGCAGTAGCTGATAAAGCGCAAATTGAAAGCATTGCCCGCGCCCATGGTCTGATGGAAGACACAGTCACTGCGCAGCGTAAAAACTCGATGGCTTGTGTGTCTTTACCGACCTGCCCATTGGCGATGGCCGAAGCAGAGCGTTATCTGCCAACGCTGGTCACCCATGTGGAAGGCATTCTGGCCAAACACCATGTGGCAAACGATCACATTATTTTACGCGTCGTTGGCTGCCCGAATGGTTGTGGTCGCGCCATGTTGGCCGAAGCCGGTTTAGTTGGCCGTGGCCCAGGTAAATACAATTTGTATTTAGGTGGCAACACCGCCGGCACCCGCATTCCGAAACTTTATTTGGATAACGTGGCCGAAGCGGAAATTTTGGCCACCCTCGATACCTTGATTGGTCGCTGGGCAGTTGAGCGCATCAGCGGCGAATGTTTTGGTGATTTTGTGATTCGGATCGGTGTGGTGGCTGAAGTGAAAGTCAGCAAAACCGACTTTCACGCTTAACCGCCAAATCTGTCAGCGAGCCCAACGGCTCGCGCTAAAGTGAGTACAAAATGTCTAAATATCTGCAGTTATTAACCGTCGATGCCGCCACGCAGCAAACTTGGCTGGCGGAACTCAATGCTTTGCTGACGCCGCTAAGTGCTCAGCAACGGATTGAGTTTGCCATCAAAGAGCTGCCTGGCAACGCGATGCTAAGCTCTAGCTTTGGCATTCAGGCGGCGGTGATGCTGCATTTATGCACCAGCGTGCAACCCGAGATGCCGGTTGTCCTCACTGACACTGGTTATTTATTCGCGGAAACTTATCGTTTTATTGATGAGCTGACCGACAAACTGCAGCTGAATTTAAAGGTGTATCGCAGTGCCCTCAGCCCAGCCTGGCAAGAAGCACGGTTTGGCCAGCTTTGGACCAGCGCTGAAGGCTTGAAACAATACAATCAGCTGAATAAAGTCGAGCCGATGGCGCGTGCGCAACAAGAGCTTGCTGTGCAAAGCTGGTTCAGTGGCCTGCGCCGCAGTCAAAGTAGCACTCGCGCCGACACGCCGATTGTCAGCATCCAGCGTGGTGTGGTGAAGGTTTGCCCTATTGTCGAATGGAGCAATAAAGACATTCATTATTACCTGCAACAAAACAACTTACCGTACCACCCATTATGGGAGCAAGGCTACGTCTCAGTCGGTGATACTCACTCCAGCCGCCGGCAGGAACCTGGCATGACCGAAGAAGAAACCCGCTTTAACGGCCTGGGCCGCGAATGTGGTTTGCATGTAGATGGTGAGGGTACCTGACTGTCGCGATAGGCTTTACTAAAGCGCGTGCCCGCAGTTGTGCGGACACGCATCTGCACTAACACAGCTGAGATTTTTGATTCCATCTGCTTCGGAACTGCACTGCAAGCCACAAAAGCGTGAGCCATCCGAACGCCAAGCTACCACCGGATTTTCCTGCTGGTGTATCTGGCTTTGTGACTGGCGGCACGTCAGTGGCCGTGACCGTGATAGTTACTTTTGCCGTGGCAACCCCACCCCGGCCATCAGCAACCTGATACTGAATTTCATCGGTACCGGAAAAACCCGCCTTGGGCTGATAACTCAACTGTTGATCTGGCAAAATACTGACCAGTCCTTGTGTGGCTTTTGCTTCGGTTACAGTGAGCACATCAAAGTCAGGATCAGAGTCGTTCGCCAACACCTGTATGGTGATTTTGTTGGTGTTACCGGTTGTGGCGCTATCGTCCTTGGCAACAGGCGGCCGGTTCGGCAACTGGATTTGCCTGATCCGCTCGCCATCGGCATTATCTTTAGCGACGTAATACAATTTACCACCCAGCTCTGCCATGCTGGCACCGATATCGGCAAATTGCTGCGCGGGCAACAGGTTGCGTTGCAATTCCGGCTTGCCATTGACCTGTTTCCATTGCCCTAGCTGGTTTTCAGACAGCAGATAGGTTGAATCCAGAAACTGAATGGCGTTACTAAAAAACTCGCCGGTGAACTGCTGTTGTGTGCTGCTGCCGTCAGGGAGAAATTGTTGCCCCCAGCTGCCAAACAATAAATCACCATTTTGAATGACGCGTGGCTCTGGTCGTTTGTAATAGTCATGGTTCACCGGTTTGCCTGTCGGCAGATTTCTGCTTTGGTTAACAAGATCCAGTTTGACCAAAGTGCGGGCATAACCACCAGAGAAATCGAATGGGTTAATGTTGTATTCGGCGATACCAAAAAGCTGTTGCCGGTATTCAAACACCTTAAGCAGGTTTGAATAGGTTGGAAGCACCATTGAACCTCCAGGGTTTTCTATTTTTATTGCTAAGGCTTTATTTGGCGTATAGGTCATATCTGCAAGGTTCAGGAGCCCACCCGACAAATAAATCTTACCATTGCCGATGCCGAGTAACTTAGTTAGAACCGAGGCTGAGGGTAACTCTTTGAGATGCTGCAGTTGGCCTGTTGTCAAATCAAAACGACTCACTCGCGCAGTGATGGTGGATGTACCATCATCAGTGTTGAGGACGTTTTTATGGTTGACATAATAAAAACTGTCATCGATTAACATGCCATTTTCACCATCGTAATTTTCCAACACAGTGCCACTGGCTTCAAAGCGCTGGGTATCCGGATTTAAACGGTACATGACGTTGTAGCGTATATGCCACAAGCTTGCGCTGCCGGGCAGCAACACTAAATTTTTAGAACTAAGATTGTCCGAAAATGTATCTAAAGTCGCTACTTGTTGGGTTTTCGGATTGAAACTTTTAATGCGCCACTGCTCATTCCACTCCAGCCAAAACAAGCGTTCTTTCCAGGTGGTTAATCGACCGATGGGTGTATCCTTTGTTACCTGAACCTTCGCCAGTTCTTGAACTTGTGGCGATGGCAGCAGGCGATAAGAAGGTGCCTTACCTTCACATTCACGGGCAGTGATGTTTATTGGCCTTGACGACGACGTTACAAACAGACAATTCTTGGCCACATAAAAAACCTGCTCATTGAGTTCTACCGGTCTCACATCTATATACCGATGACAACAGTAATTTGCTTGGGTGTACCATGGTTCTTGGAGTGATTTAATTTGACTGGATGTCGATTGCAGGTGTGCAATACCTCCGCTGCCGTAATCCATCACAAAACTATCGTCTGGCAGAGACCTAGCGCAACCGTTACTAAAAACACAAACGAGCAAACTACCGTCCCAATTACGAGCTCGATGATCAAAAAGTGTGGTATCAATTTGCTCAATGTTCTGACTAGCAAAGTTGAGTCGCTTAAACTGTAAATCTGGCCCGTTTTCATCTTTGGTCACATACAACAAACTGGTGGGGCTAATTCCAATTCCCTGATACGGTTTTGATTCAGCGATGAGCGCAGATGTGTTCAAAACAGTTTGCTCATCACTGTGACGCTTTTGCATCACGATACTGCCATTATTTAAGAACCAAAATAAATGTTTTTGGCGCACCACAACCTCTACAAGGGGAAGATCTCCTTGCAGTTTATACGTTTGTAAACTTGGCCATTCATGACAGGTATTGGCCAGACAAAATAATCCATCGCTAACATTAATTTTGCTAGGTACTGCGGATGTATAGGGATGGAACAGTCCGTCGGTCGCTTCTAATCGGAAAACTAACCTTTGGTCTTCATTATTCTGGTCACAAAATAACAAGGGCCCATTTTCCCAGCCTTGTATCTGGCAGTTCTTTAATCCTACAGGCAGTTGTTTGGCAAACGCACTGTAAAAAGACTCACTTTTTGGATCAAACCATTCAACAAAACCAACCTGTGCAATTTTTAACAACAGGCGGTTGCCTATTTTGATACCTGCCTCAGGTAGGCCTGCTTGATACGCACAACATACTTCTTTGAACGAAATATTAGATTCGCGCACATCAGCAATTTTTTTGGTTGCCTGGGTTTTAGGATCAAACTCTAAAATGGAAAAGCCATCGGAACTCTGTTTAGATAAAGCGGAGCTTTTAGCAAACAAATAGACTTTTTCATTTAGATTAAAGGCAGGTCCGGTTAGATATTCGACCTTGGTTTGAACTTTATCAGCCAGTGGGTCAATGACTTGCTGCGCTTGCGACAAATAAGTTTGGCTGAACAGTACCAACGCTAACCATATGATCTTTTTCTTCATCTCGATTCCTTTTGGATGACTCATTTTGTGAGCGACTTAAATTCGCATTTATTGGCGCCTAAACAATTTAACACAACAGCAAGCCCTGCCCTGCAAATAATTTACATTAACAATAACTTGCAACAGTAATACTGGTTTTTTCATAGTTTGCTGACTTTGCCACGTCTTTTGTTGTTACAAAAAGTACTGTTTTCGGTAAAAAAACACAACAATGTAGCGCCGTTTTAAGATAAAAAACTGGTTTTTTTAGGTGAATTTCTGTTATTACAATGCCGTAGGTATCATTTTTCAGGCGATTGCAGATGCAGTACCAAACACGGCTCTTTCGACAAACCACACTGATGATTCTAGCTGCGCTGCTGCTGTGTAGCTGCAGCCTGACTTCGCCTGCGGTATCGCCCACCACCACCGTGACGTTGCCGACCACCAGTGAACATTGGTTTGCCAAAGATGTACCGCTGCCGTCCACGGTCGATTTTTATCAGCTCTCCGCTACCCAACAACAGCTTTTCCTCAGCTATTTTAACGATCCGGCACAAGCCGCTTTGCCGGCGCATCAACGCCTGTACCGATACCTCGAAAGTAATCTGGCAAACTTTAACTACGAGGGCCGCAACACTTTGGCAAGCGACACCATGACCAATATGTCGGGTAACTGCACCTCATTGGCATTGCTGGTGACGGCATTGGCGAAACTGGTCGATGTTGATGTGGGATACCGTGCTAGCCACGCCGAGCCAATGCTGGACTTTTCAGCAAATATCGTGCTGAGTTCGGCCCATGTGCGAAGTTATTTATTTGAACCGCGCCAAGAGATCGATGACTCGCTGATGATTTTGCAGCGATCGGCCATTGCGGTGGATTATTTTCCTGGCCGGTTAGATAGGCTGGGTTCGATGCTCAAAGCGGCTCGTTTTGAAGCAATGATTTACAACAATTTGGCGGCAGATGCCTTGGTGGCCGGCGATCTTGACCGCGCCTATTGGTTAAGCCGCGCCGCTTTGCAGCGGGATGCCAGCTATAGCCCGAGCATTAATCTGATCGCCATTTTATATCGGCGCAAAGGTGATTTACTGGCCTCGCAACAATGGTACGAGTTTGGGATGTTGCATACATCACAACCCATCACCTTAGCCGGTAACTATTTGGTGCTGGCCGAGCAAATGCAAAATCAGCCATTGATTGATCGGTTGAATCAAAAATTACCCGCGCTCGATGAAGATAACCCTTATGTTTGGTTCTACTTAGCCTATCAGGCCGAGCAACGCCATCACCAATCTGCCGCCATTATTTATTATCAAAAACTGCTGCAAAAGGCACCTTACCTGCACAAAGCCAATTTAGCTCTGGCAAAGTTGCAATTTCAACAAGGTGACGACAGCGCCGCCCGCCAATCATTGACCCAAGCCCTGCAATACAGTTATGAGCCAAAAAACCGCGCGTTGTATCAGGCAAAGTTGGATGCTTTACAACGGCCAAAACAGCCGGGGAAATAGTGATTTACTTAGCCACCAGCAACTTGCCATCGCCGAACGACAGCTGCGACCTGTTGACAGCTGTTGCCAGCCTGTCGCTTTGACGGCACAATCGGCGGCAAATAACACAATAGGAACAGTGCGCTCATGACAACCCCTCCATCTACTTCAGGTCTTCGTTTTGGCTTGGTGCCACAAATTATTTTCGGTATTTTCTGCGGTGTCGCACTGGCCAGTTGGTCGGCTGAAGCAGGGCAAGCGGTAGCGGTATTGGGCGCATTGTTTGTCAAAGCGCTCAAAGCGGTCGCGCCTATTCTGGTGTTTATTTTGGTCGCGTCCTCCATTGCCAACCGCAAAATTGGCGGCGCCAGCAAAATGAAACCGGTGCTAATCCTGTATTTAGTCGGCACTTTTTTAGCTGCGCTAACGGCCGTTGCCGCCAGTTTTTTATTTCCAACCACTTTAACGCTGGCCGGCGCGGCAGAAGCAGTTACGCCGCCAGATGGTATCGGCCAGGTGTTAAAAACGGTGTTATTCCAAGTGGTCGACAACCCGATTAACGCCCTGCTGACCGGCAACTTTATTGGCGTGCTGGCCTGGGCTATTGGTTTGGGGCTGGGGTTACATCATGCCAATAAAACCACCAAACAAGTGTTTTCTGATATCTCCCATGGTATTTCGATGCTGGTGACATTTATTATCAAACTGGCGCCAATTGGCATTTTTGGCTTAGTGGCCGAAACCGTTGCCACCACCGGCTTTGCCGGATTGGCCAGTTACGGCCAGTTGCTGATGGTGTTGGTTGGCTCCATGGTATTGATAGCCTTAGTGGTGAACCCGGTACTGGTGTTTGTCACCACCCGCAAAAACCCGTACCCCTTGGTGCTGACTTGTTTGCGTGAAAGTGGTATTCCGGCCTTTTTTACCCGTAGCTCTGCTGCCAATATTCCAGTGAATATGCAGTTGGCGGAAAAGTTAAAACTGGATGAAGATACCTACGCCGTATCAATTCCATTAGGCGCAACTATTAATATGGCCGGTGCCGCTATTACGATTACCGTATTGACCTTGGCGACCGTGCATACTCTGGGTATTGAGGTCGATTTTGCGACTGCCATTTTACTGAGTCTGGTCGCGGCAGTGTCAGCTTGTGGTGCATCAGGCGTGGCCGGTGGCTCGTTGCTGCTGATCCCACTGGCTTGTGGTTTATTTGGTATTTCCATGGATGTCGCGATGCAAGTCGTGGCGATTGGTTTTATCATTGGCGTAGTACAAGATTCTTGTGAAACCGCGCTCAATAGCTCGACCGACGTGGTCTTTACCGCCGCGGTCTGTCAGGCCAAAGTCTAAGTCCCGGAGGGAGCGACGCCCGGTCGCTCCCTCCTTGTTATTACGTTTTAACAACCAGCTTTCATCACCCTTAGCTACATCTACCCGTCATCCTAATTCCTTTTAGTTATATCAGATCACAATCCCTTCTTGGATTCGGGACGTTTAGACGTCTAATATTCCAGCATCAGGAATATCTCGGCGCCGACCACCCCAGCACTTTGTGCTAGGTCGCTGAGGCCAGTTAAAGGCTACGTCCGTAGCGGGAGCGCGCAGTGCAGTATTTACCGATTTTTACCAATCTCAGCGGCAAAGCTGTGTTACTGGTCGGCGGCGGCCATGTGGCGCTGCGCAAAGCCCGTACGCTGCTAAGTGCCGGCGCAGTGCTGACGGTGGTGTCGCATCAATTTGAAGCTGAATTTTACGACTGGCAGCAACAGCAAAAAGCCTATCTCATTCAGGGTAATTTTGCCGATGCGCAGCTACCCGGTCATTGGCTGGTACTGGCCGCGACCGATGATGATGATGTGAATGCCGCCGTGCATCAGGCCGCCACGGCGCGGCAGATTTGGGTCAATACGGTTGATGATCAAGAAAAATGCGAGTTTATTTTTCCGTCGATTATCGATCGCTCACCCATTTTAGTCGCCATTTCCAGTGGCGGCACCGCGCCGGTGCTGGTGCGACGTCTCCGCGAAAAACTAGAAACCTTGCTTCCGCAGCATTTAGGTCCTTTGGCTGAATTGGTGGGCAAATTCCGCACGCGGGTGCAGCAAAAATTGCACAATTTTGCCGAGCGTCGCCAGTTCTGGGAAAAAGTATTTAATTCCAATGTCGTTAGCCTGGTGCAAACGCAGCAACTTGAGGCGGCAGAAGCCGAGCTCAACCAATCGCTGACCGACCATCAGCCGAGCAAAGGCGAAGTGTATGTGGTCGGCGCCGGGCCTGGTGACCCAGAATTATTAACCCTCAAAGCACTGCAACTGATGCAACAAGCCGACGTGGTGGTGTACGACTATTTAGTGTCCGATCCCATTATGCAGCTGGTTCGCCGCGACGCCGAATTAATTTGTGTCGGTAAAAAAGCCGGTGCGCATTCGGTGGCCCAAGAACATACTAATCAGTTGTTAATCGACCTCGCGTTGGCAGGCAAAAAAGTCTGCCGACTCAAAGGTGGCGACCCTTTTATCTTTGGCCGGGGCGCCGAAGAAATCGAAGTGCTGTTACCGCATCAGATCCCGTTTCAAGTAGTGCCAGGCATTACGGCCGCCGCCGGCTGCGCCGCTTACGCTGGCATTCCGCTGACCCATCGCGATTACGCGCAGACAGTACAGTTTGTCACCGGTCATTGCCAAAAAGACGGCAAAGAGCCGGACTGGCATAGCCTCAGCCGGCCGAACCAAACCCTGGTGATTTATATGGGGCTGATGAAATCGGCCCATATTCAGGCCAGCTTGCTTACCGCTGGCCGCGCGCCACAAACACCGGTGGCGATTTTGGAAAACGGCACCCGACCTGAGCAACGAGTGATCACCGGCACCTTAGCGCAACTTGCAGATTTAATTGAACAACATCAGGTGCAGTCACCGGCGTTGTTGGTGATTGGTGAAGTGGTGAGTTTACAGTCAAAACTCAGTTGGTACGGAAAACAACCCACGGCAGCGGTGTTTGCGCAGCCCCTAGCAGCGCTGGCTTAGCAGCAAATGGCATCAGCCAGATGTAGCCAACTTGTCGGCATCACGACTTGAGCGGCGATAGATTTTATTTTTAAGTAGCAGGTAACCTCAGTGCAGACCTTAACTCATTTACAACAACTGGAAGCCGAAAGTATCCAGATTTTCCGCGAAGTTGCGGCCGAATTTGATAACCCGGTGATGCTGTACTCCATTGGCAAAGACTCGTCGGTGCTGCTGCATTTGGCGCGCAAAGCCTTTTACCCCGGTAAAATTCCATTTCCGTTATTGCACGTGGATACCAACTGGAAGTTTCGTGAAATGATTGAGTTTCGCGATACCTTAGCCGAAAAATACGGCTTTGATTTGCTGGTACACAAAAACCCAGATGGGCTGGCCATTGGCATGAATCCATTCACTTTTGGTAGCGCCAAGCATACCGACGTGATGAAAACTGAAGGTTTAAAACAGGCGTTAAACAAGTACGGTTTTGATGCCGCTTTTGGTGGCGCCCGTCGCGATGAAGAGAAATCCCGCGCTAAAGAGCGAATTTATTCGTTTCGTGATCAATACCATCGCTGGGACCCAAAAAACCAACGGCCAGAGCTGTGGCACACCTACAACGGTCAGGTGAATAAAGGCGAAAGCATTCGGGTGTTTCCGCTGTCCAACTGGACGGAACTTGATATCTGGCAATACATCTATCAAGAAAATATCGACATCGTTCCCCTGTATCTGGCGGCTTACCGGCCGGTGGTGGAGCGTAACGGCACCTTGTTGATGGTCGATGATGAGCGGATGCCGCTGGAGCCTGGCGAAGTGCCGCAGCAAAAACTGGTGCGCTTTCGCACCTTAGGTTGTTATCCGCTAACCGGCGCCGTGGAATCCACCGCAGCAAGTTTAACCGACATCATCGAAGAGATGTTGTTGTCGCGATCGAGCGAGCGCCAAGGCCGAATGATTGATAGTGATTCCAGTAGTTCGATGGAAAAGAAAAAACGAGAGGGCTATTTCTAATGTCAGTCGCAATTGAACTAGAACAACTGGGGATTGAAGAATACCTCAAACAACAACAGCATAAATCTTTGCTGAAATTTTTAACCTGCGGCTCGGTTGATGATGGCAAAAGTACGCTGATTGGCCGTTTATTGCATGACAGCCTGCAAATTTATGAAGATCAGTTAGCTGCTTTACATAAAGACAGCAAAACCCACGGCACCACCGGTGAAAACATCGATTTGGCGTTGTTGGTGGATGGTTTACAAGCCGAGCGTGAGCAAGGCATTACCATTGATGTGGCGTACCGGTATTTCTCTACCGCCAAGCGCAAATTTATCATCGCTGACACGCCGGGCCACGAGCAATATACCCGCAATATGGCGACCGGCGCTTCGAACTGCGATTTAGCCATTATTCTGGTGGATGCGCGTTATGGCGTACAAACCCAAACCCGTCGCCATAGTTTTATCTGTGCTCTGTTAGGCATCAAGCAGTTTGTGGTGGCGATTAATAAAATGGATTTGGTTGGTTTTGCTGAACAGCGTTTTGAGCAAATTAAGCAGGAATACCTAGCCTTTGCCGCCCAGCTTGGCGCGCAGCAAAAACACGGCCCAAGCATTGAATTTGTGCCGTTGTCGGCGCTCAATGGCGACAACGTGGTAAATCGCTCAACACAAAGCCCATGGTATTCCGGCCCGACGTTACTGGAGCGGTTGGAACATGCACCGGTTACTGGGTTTAACCTCAGCGGTGAAGCGCGTTTGCCGGTGCAGTATGTCAACCGGCCGCACCTTGATTTTCGCGGTTTTGCCGGCACCATAGCTGCGGGCGAATTTAAGGTCGGTGATGCGATTACCGCGCTGCCGTCCGGTAAAAGTTCGACCATTAAATCGATTGTGACTTTTGATGGCGACTTGCCAGCAGCTGTTGCCGGTCAAGCGGTGACGCTGACCCTGTCCGACGAAATTGATATCAGCCGTGGTGATGTGATAGTTCCAAAGCAGCATCAAGCGAGTTTATCCAATCGTATTCTGGCAAAAATAGTCTGGATGCATGAAGAGCCACTGGTGCTTGGGAAAAGTTACAATATTAAATTGGCGACCAAAAAAGTGTCGGGCAAAGTCACCGCCATCGCACATGCGATAGATGTGAATACCCTGGCCGAATTTCCAACTGAAACGCTAGGCCTAAACGGTATTGCGCTGGTCGAGCTGGAACTGACCGAAGTAATTGTGTTTGACCCCTACAGTCAAAACCGCGACACCGGCGGTTTTATTGTGATTGACCGCCTGAGCAATATCACCGTCGGTGCTGGTTTGGTTGATAGCGCTTTGGCCACGGTGCAAATGCAAAACCAGTTCAGCGACTACGAGCTAGAACTTAACGCTTTTGTGCGCAAACATTTTCCGCACTGGCAAGCGTTGGATATTTCACGCCAACCATAACAGGCTGACGGGGGCACTATGCGCAACTGCACTATGCACAACTGCACATGCGAAACAGCACATGCGAAACTGCACGATGCAAAGCGCAGGTGCCGCCCACCCATAATGTGAGAACCTTATGAGCAATATTGTTTGGCAACCGCATCTGGTGAGCCGCAGTGAGCGCGAAGCGCAAAAACAACAGCAAGCCGTAGTGTTGTGGTTTACCGGTTTAAGCGGCGCGGGTAAATCAACGGTGGCCGGTGCGCTCGAGCAAGCGCTGGTCGCACGCGCCAACCACACTTATCTGCTGGACGGCGATAATATAAGGCACGGTTTATGTGCGGATCTTGGTTTTACCGCCGCCGAACGCAGCGAAAACTTGCGCCGTGTTGGTGCGGTGGCTGAGTTGATGGTTGATGCCGGGTTAATTGTACTCAGTGCTTTTATTTCACCCTTGCAAAGCCAGCGGCAGGCGATTCGTCAGGCACTGCCGGAAGGGAAATTTATCGAAGTTTATATCGCCACCTCACTTGAAGTTTGTGAACAGCGTGATGTCAAAGGCCTGTACCAAAAAGCCCGTCGTGGCGAAATTAAAAACTTCACCGGCATTTCTGATCCCTATGAAGCGCCGGAGCAAGCGGATATTGTGCTCGATACTGGGCTTCTGTCGCTGGAACAAAGTGTGCAACAATTGCTGCAGTTATTACAAAACCGCGGAATTATTCAATGAGTGTCAACGCTACCACTGATCAAACAGATTTGGGCCAGCAACAACTACAGCAATGGCTGCCAGCAATTCGCCAGATCAGTGTGGCCGCCGGTGATGCTATTCTGGCGATTTATCAGCAACCCGAAGCGGTTGCAGTGCAGCAAAAAGCGGATGAAAGCCCGCTAACCGCCGCCGATTTAGCGGCCCATCAACTGATTCTGCGCGAACTGACGCTATTAACACCGGACATTCCGGTATTGTCAGAAGAAGCGGCCGATATTCCGTGGGCAGTGCGCCAGCATTGGCATAGCTACTGGTTAGTTGATCCGCTGGATGGCACCAAAGAGTTTATTCAACGCAACGGCGAATTTACCGTCAATATTGCGCTGATTGTGGCCGGCGAGCCGGTACTGGGGGTCATTCATGCGCCGGTGCTGCACAAAACTTACAGTGGCCTGATTGGCGTAGGTGCTTGGTTAAGCGATGCCAATGGCGAACAGCCCATTCAGGCGCAGGCCGCCAAAACCGGTGAAACGGTGCGCTTGGTCGGCAGTAAAAGCCACTATCAACCCGAAGTAGAGCCGTATCTGGCGCAATTTCCCCAGCACGAACTGGTCGCTGTTGGCAGCTCGTTAAAGTTCTGTCTGGTGGCTGAAGGGTCGGCGCATATTTACCCACGTTTTGGCCCGACTATGGTGTGGGACACCGGCGCTGGCCATGCGATTGCCGTCGCAGCTGGCGCGTCGGTGTGGTATGAAGGTATGACTGGGCCCGCTTATCAGCGCGAAAACCTGCGTAACGGCAACTTTATTGTGCAGGTGGAATAACGATCAGCAGCAAAGCCAACAGCAGCCGCAGTTGGTTCGCGGCCGCTGTTGTTTGGTCAGCGAGTTACTCGTAACGCAATACCTGCGCCGGACGAGTACTGGCTGCTTTAAAAGCGATACTGGCAACGGTTAACCAGGTAATAGCAGCAACCAGCAGCGCCGACAGCAGATAAATCCACGGCTGCTGCACAATACGCTCGTTAAAGTTGCTTAACCAATCTGCCACCAGATAAAACGTCAACGGAAAGGCCAGCACGACACTGATCAACACCAGCAGCAGAAACTCTTTTGCCAGCAAATTGACAATACTCAGCCGCGACGCGCCCAACACCTTACGCACTGAGACTTCTTTTTGCCGACGCAGCGCCGAAAAGGACGCCAAGCCGAAGGTACCAAAACACGCCAGTAAAATTGCCAAACCAGAGAAGATGGTCACTAACTGGGCAATTTTCGCATCATTACGGTAAATAGCAGCGTAGTTGTCGCTGAGGATTTCTATATTGGGCGCATAAATATTCAGCGCCTGGCCAAGGACTTGCGACAGCTGATCGCGGATGACCGGTAACTGGCTCAGCTCGATATTTAACAATAATTTACTGTTCCAATCACGGGTAAAACCGCAAATTAAGATCGGCGCGGGCTGCGCACCTCGCGCCGAGCCCACTTTGAGAAATTTGACCACCCCAACCACCGTCAGCTTCAAGCTGCGGCCATCACCATCGCGGGTAGTAAACACTTTGCCCAAAACTTGGTCAGCGGATGCATAGCCGGCCTGTGTTACCACCGCTTCGCTTAATAAAACCGATGCCGCCGAATTTTTGTCATCCAGCTGCTGATACCAGTCGCTGGCCATTTGCGGACTAAAATCGCGTCCGGCCACCAGTTCCAGCCCCATGATCCGCACCGGCTCCATGCCAACGCCAATAAAAGGAATCACCTGTTCACGCAGCACACCATTACTAGAACTTAGCGCTATCGAGGCGTTAAATGATTGGGTGATATCGATGTCGACAATACCCACATCCCGCACCCCAGGGATTGCCCGCACCCGCTCCAGTAACTGATTATTTTGGCTAAATAACAGTTGGCGGCTGTCGATATCGGTCACCTGGATTTTTGCGTCACGCTGATAGCCAACCGGTAGACTCTGCAAATACTGCAATTGTTGCTGCAATAACACGGCAGCAATAATCAGCGCCACCGACAAACCAGATTGCATCACCAATAAAGTTTTGCGCACCATCACCGCCGTTTTGCCGCGATGTAAATCACCACTCAACACTCTTTTAGCACTAAAAGCGGCCATAAAAAATGCCGGGTATGCGCCAGCGGCAAGTCCGACCAAAAGTACAACCAGCAATAAACCAGCGCCGAATTCAGAGAAATACTGCAAACTAAGTTGACGCTCCACCAGCTGATTAAACCAAGGCAAACTTAGTTCAACCATGGCACACGCCAGCACGGCCGCACAAAGCGTGGTCAGCACGGACTCGGTTAAAAACTGCGCCACAATCTGACCGTTACTGGCACCAAGCGCTTTGCGCACCCCCACCTCTTTGGCACGCCGCGCCGACTGCGCAATACTCATATTGACAAAATTGAAGCCCGCCAACGCAATCAGTAACACACTTAAACCAACACAGATATACACCGAGCTGCGCGAGCCAGTGGGTTTTAGCTCATAACGCAGGCCGCCATTTAAATGAATGTCGGTGAGCGGTACTAACGACAGTTGGATAATGTCGTTGCTTTCGCCCGGATAGACCATTTGCACATATTTTTGCTGCAGCTCGGCCCGCAATGCCTTTAAATCCGTGCCTGAACTGACGCGCAAATATTGATACCCGGTATTACTGGTATAACGCTCGGTAAAAGGGGCGAGCTGATGGATGGCGTTCAACGCAAAGTGTGTGTTTGGTGGCAGATCGGCAAACACCGCGCCAATAGTCCAACGTTTGTCCCCTTGTTGCAGCGTTTTACCGACCACGTTTTGCTGTGCAAACAACATTTGCGCGTAACTTTCACTCAGCGCCAACTGATCCGGTGTTTGTAATACCTGCGCCAGATCACCATGCAATATCTGCAGTTGCATAAAGTCGGTCAAGTTACGACTAGCGCCGACAATGCCCTGCAAGCGAAAACTGTTGTTATCAACACGAAACTCGGCACCGGGCGGTAATGGTTCTAGCATCATCAGATCTTCAATGCCTGCGGTATCACGCAGCCGGTTCATCACATTTTTATTGCTCAGTGGCACCGAAGCATTAATTTGGGCGAAATATTGTTCGACGCGCCAGACGCGGTCAGCACTGGGTTGCGACTGATCAAACGACGCCTCATAGCTGGCAAATAAACCAATTAGAATGGCGGCGGCCAAGCCGATACTCAGCCCAGACACATTCAAAGCAAAATGGAGCTGATGGCGGGAAAATGCCCGCAAGGCGGTGATCAGATAATTGCTAAGCATTTCAAGCCACCTCGCTCTGGCAAACCGTCATATTTTGCAGGTTGTTGGCGCGGTCGAGGGTCACTTGACCATCCAACATTTTCACCAAACGGTCGGCATAATTGCCCTCTTTTTCCGAGTGCGTCACCATAATAACGGTGGTGCCTTCTTGGTTCAGTTCACGCAACATCGCCATCACCTCTTCGCCATTTTTCGAATCGAGGTTACCGGTTGGCTCATCGGCGAGGATTAGTTTCGGATTGATCACCAACGCCCGTGCGACGGCAACACGCTGCTGCTGACCGCCCGACAATTGCTGTGGCAAGTGGTCGGCGCGATGGTCGATGCCGACCCGTTGTAAAATGGCGTGCACCCGAGTTTTCCGCTCGGCAGCAGAAATTTGCTGGTACTGCAGCGGCAATTCGACGTTTTCAAACACAGTTAACTCATCAATCAGGTTAAAGCTTTGAAATACAAAACCAATACTGGCTTTGCGTAAATTCGCCAGCTGCTTTTCACTAAAATGGGCAATTTCTTGGCCAGCAAACTGATAACTGCCATTGGTGGGTGAATCTAGCATGCCTAAAATAGCCAATAACGTCGATTTGCCACAGCCAGAAGGCCCCATGATGGCTACGAACTCGCCTTGTTTGATCGTCAGATCGATATTGTTTAATGCAGTTGTTTCAACGTCTTGGGTACGAAATACTCGCTGTAAACCTGATAAGTGAATCATCATGCTGTCCTTGTTTATTATTGTAAATTCAGTGCAGTAGCTTTATCAAAATTGGCATAGGCCGAAGTAATCACCTGCTCACCGGCAGTTAACCCTTCTAGCACTTCAAAATATTGCTGATTACGTTTGCCTAAACGCACATCCCGACGCGCCGCTTGTTCGCCATTGGCAGCAAGCACATACACCCAATTGCCGCCGGAGCTGGCAAAAAAGGCACCACGTTTAAGCAATAAAGCATTGGTTTTATCGCCGCCCAGCACCAGCTCGGCATCGAGGCTTTGGCCGCGACGAATGTCCCGTAGATCAGCCGGTAAACTCACTTCCACTTGAAATTGCGATTGGGTAACCCGGCTGTCCACTTTGCTGATCTGGGCGTTGATGGTTTGATTGTTCAGCTGCACCCGGACCGGCATCTCGCGGCTGACCTGATTGAGGTAAAACTCGTCTAATTGGATCACCAGTTTAAATTCGTCCGGGACATCGATTTGGCCAAGTCGAGCGCCGCGTTCTTTCGATTCACCCACTTCCACATTCAATTCGCTCAGGTAACCCGACACCGGCGCGCGGACCAATAAATTATCCAAATTGCTGCGCGCCAATTTTAAATTGGTTTGCAACATGCTCGCGCTGTCTTCAAGCTGGGTGACCTGCTGTTGGCGGATACTATTTTCCTGCGCCTGCTGCTCCAGCGTCAGTTGCCGACGCTGCTCAAAATACTGTAGGTCTTCTTGGATCTGGGTCAGGGTATCGCGCGCCACCAGTTTTTTCGCCAGCAACTGCTCGGTTTGGGTCAGCCGACGTTTTAATTGGCGGATCTGCAATTCGGTATCGAGCAAATCACGGCGCAGATTCAAGCGGTTGGTTTCCATGGTCATTTGGGTGTTGCGCAAGAAGTTAAGCTGCTCAGTCACCTGCGCTTCACGGCTCATCACTTCCAGTTGCAAACTGGTATTACTCAGTCGCAACAAAGGTTGGCCTTGCTCAACAAAATCGCCGTGCTCGACCAACCGCTCTTCCACTTGACCACCGGCAATGCTATCGAGGTAAACCGTCGTTTTGGGCACCACTTGGCCGCGTACCGCCAGCGTGTCCTGAAACACACCTTGTTGCACCGCGCTAATACTCAAGTTTTGTTTGTTGACCTGCTGGCGCAGACCGGCGTCCGCGGACACACTGACGGCATACGCCAAAGCGGCCACGGCAATAGCGCCACCAGATAGCAACATGGTTTTTAGCGGTTTTTTCCAACCCGACGTCGCGATTTTTTTGTCCATGGTTTGCTCCTTGGTAAAACGGCGCCGGGGATACCCAACGCCAAGGGACTGACTGTAGTATTACAATTGCCATGCCACCCATTAAATCTTATATTTATCAATATCTTATGAATGGCAGCTATTTCTCAGCAAAAACAGGTGTCCACCAATGGTACAGTTCACCCCCGATAAAACGTCCATTTATGGACACTTATGCCCAAATTCAGGTAGGCTGGCGCAGCAAGCATCCATCGCAAAACAAGAAAGGAGATCAGCACATTGAAACAACAAGCGACCATTCTGATTGTCGACGACCATCCGGATGTACTGCTGGCCGCCCGTTTATTGCTCAAGCAACATTATCAGCAGGTGCTGACCCTGGACGACCCCTTTGCCATTGAACAAACCATTCAACAGCAGCACATTGATGTGCTGTTACTGGATATGAATTTTCACCGCGATGCCATCAGTGGTCAGGAAGGTTTCTATTGGCTGAAAAAAGTGCATGCGCTAGAGCCCTCGGTTGCGGTGATCTTGATGACCGCATACAGCGATGTGCAACTTGCCGTGGAAGCGATTAAGTGTGGTGCCACCGATTTTGTCAGCAAACCCTGGCAAAATGACCAACTGCTGACCACCGTCGCCACCGCGCTGGCGCATGCCCGTGATAAACAAACCTTGCGGCAACTGACACGGCAAACCCAAGGCTTAAGTCAGGCATTAAGCCACAGCAGCAGTGACGGCAAAACCTTGTTGGGGCAAAGTGCCGCCATGCAACAAGTGTTTGACATCATTGATAAAGCCTCGAAAACCGATGCCAATATTCTGATCACCGGCGAAAGCGGTACCGGCAAAGAGCTGACAGCGCATGCCGTCCATCAACAAAGCCTGCGCGCTAATCGGCCATTTATTGGCCTTGATATGGGCGCCTTATCTGGCTCGTTGTTTGAAAGTGAATTGTTTGGCCATAAAAAAGGCGCCTTTACCGATGCCAAAACCGATCGCATCGGCCACTTCGAATTAGCCCACGGTGGCACCTTGTTTCTGGACGAAATTGGCAATCTGCCGCTGGAACAACAAGTGAAGTTGCTGGCGGCGCTGCAAAACCGCCAAGTGACACCGCTGGGCGGTAGTAAGGCAGTGGCCACCGATATCCGGCTGATTTGCGCCACGAATGAAGTGCTGCCACAAGCGGTCGCCGACGGGCGTTTTCGGCAAGATTTATTATATCGGATCAACACCATTGAAATCCGCTTGCCGGCGCTGCGCGAACGGCCAGAAGATATTGAGCCATTGCTTGAGCACTATGTCAGTTTGTTTGGCCGTAAATACAAACGCGAGCTGCGTGTCGACGCCAGCTTGCTGCGTCAGCTACGGGCGTATTCTTGGCCTGGCAATGTCCGCGAACTAGCGCATGCCGTGGAGCGCGCGGTGATCTTGTCCGAAGGCTGCACACTAGAGTCAAACCTGATGCTCGCCCAATCGCCGCCACTATCGGCATCGGCTCAAGTGGCTTCGGTATTCGCCGAGCCGCTCATCAGCCACGGGCAGCTGCCCTCGACGGCGCCAATTGAGCCGGTCTTTGATCTTGAACAGGTCGAGCAACACACTATCAGCACTGCACTGCGGCATTTTCAGGGCAATGTCAGCCACGCCGCAAAAGCATTGGGACTCACCCGTGGCGCGTTATACCGCCGCTTGGAAAAATACGGTTTATGACGATGCACAAACAACATTGGCAATTATTGAGCTGGCTACTGATACTCTGCGCGCTAAGCATGCTCAGTTTGGTGACAGTGCAGCACCAAGGCGTCAGCGCCACGGCGCTGGTCTGTAGCAGTATGTTGCTTCTGAGCATGTGGCAAATCATGCGGTTATGGCGGAAACAACAAAAATTGCCCGAGCAGTTATTTCGGGCGCTCGCCAACGGCGACAACACGCTCGGCTTACCACCGACCCACCCGCTGCGCCAACACTTTGAACAAGCGCGAGTGCGGATGCAACAAGCTCGGCTCGCGGCGGAGCATCAGGCGCAGTTTTTACGCCAGGTGTTATTGCACATCGATTTGGCGCTGCTGATCTGCGACGAACAAGGCCGGATCAGCGAACAAAGTCCGGCCGCGGCACGGCTGTTGGGTCAGAAATTCAGCAGCTTGCAGGACATCCAGCAACACCACCTTGACCAACCACAACCCGCGACACCGAGTCTGGCCGAGGTAATTTTAGCTGCCACCACGACGCTGCAAACGACGGTGCCCTGGTCGCGTGGCGAACAGCCCGACACCTTGGCCGTTGCCATTAGCGGTGCCCTCATTGCCGGGCAGCCGATGAAAATTGTCACTTTGCAGTCGATCCATCAATCGTTAAATTTGCGCGAACAGCAGGCGTATAGCCAATTAACGCGGGTGTTGACCCATGAAGTGGCAAATTCGATCACCCCGCTGAGCTCCATCGCGCAGAGTTGCCAAAGTTTGCTGCCCGACGGTTTATGTTTTGCACAAGCCGACGACAAAGCCGACTTGGAATTAGCGCTGCAAACGTTAAATTCGCGCACCGCACATTTAGGCCAATTTATTCAGGACTTCCGGCAAGTGGCGGCGGTGCCAAAACCACGGCTAAAACCCATTGCCTTGACCACGCTGGTGCAACAGGTTTATCAGCTGTATACCCTTGAGCTACAACAAAAAAATATTCAGTGCGAGTTACAGCTACTCGACTCGCGATTGGTGCTGGTCGACGCCACACAAATTGAGCAAGTCCTGATTAATCTGCTAAAAAATGCTATTGAAGCTTTTGCCCAGCACAAAAACCGACCGGGCGGCGCGCCGCAGATTTGGCTCACCGTCAGCGCGCTGGCGCAAAATCAATTGATGGTAGAAGTGCGTGACAACGGCCCCGGCGTGACACCTGCAGCCGCACCGATGATTTTCGTGCCATTTTTCTCCACCAAACGGCAGGGTTCGGGCATTGGCTTAGCACTCGCGCGGCAAATTATGGTGCAACATGGCGGAGATTTGTTGTATCTGCCGGCAGATCCCGGCGCCAAATTCCGCTTGTTGTTTAGTTAAGCTGACCGGAGCCAGTGGTCTGTCCACTGGTTCTGGCTGACGTTTGGCGAAAGGATCAACAAAATAGCGCTGTTGTTTGGGGAGCTGGCAGCGGATAATAGCCAGCATTGCAGGGATTGACTGAGTTCTGTGCAAATACCTGCAAAGATACAGATCAAGGACATCGGAATGAAACTGTTACGTCATCTGCATAGAGCGCCCCTTCGGGTGCTGCGGTTACAACGACGCAAAAGTATGATCCGGATCCGCTTTAGCATGGTCCGGTTGAAAATTGCTTTAGCGCAGGAAAAAGCTGAAACCCGCCAGATGCTGCGCATTTACCAACATTATGTCACCGGTGAAGTGAGCAAGGCCGAATTAGCTCGTGCCAACGCCCAGCTGGCTGATGTGCTACGGGCGACCGGTCTCGGTATTTTTGCCGTGTTACCCTTCGCCCCCATTACCATTCCTTTGATCGTAAAAATCGGCCGTAAACTGGGTATCGAAGTATTGCCAAGTGCCTTTACCCCAAATGGCAAACGCCGCGCAGCGCGGATCCGTCGCCTGCAGCGTACCGCCGACGGCAAGCCACCTTCGTTAATCAGTAGCACACCAGCGCCCACCAAAACGTCGAACTCCAAATCGACGCCCTAGCGGCCTCGGCGCTGACCATCCGACTATCACCCTCTGGCAATAGCACAAACATCATCCTCTCATCCCGCAGGATAGCGGCACACAAAGGCGTCTACGCCCAGCGCATACGTCAATAAACTAAACATTCGCACGCTTAGCGCCCAATGTTAACGACAAACTTTCAGCAACAAAAAAGCAGCCGAAGCTGCTTTTTTGTTGCTGAAAGGCAAATAAACGACCTAGCCCTTAATTGTCATAAATGCCACCACCGCAATCAACAAAGGCGCAACTATCGCCGCCATCAAGTGATACCATTGCACCGCATGTTTGTGCATTTCTTCGGCCAAAATGACTTTAATTTGTGGCCAAATTCGCCAGCCAACAAACACCGCCGCAAACATCCCGCCTAACGGCATCAGCAGGTTTGAAGCGACAAAATCCATCAAGTCAAACGGCGTTTTGCCAAATATTTTCATATCGTCAGCCATCGAACCAAAAGATAACGCTGCCGGTATACACAAAATTATGTAGTTACTCACGCCCACCAAAATGGTGGCTGTTTTACGGGCAAAAGCATATTCATCAATCAAAAACGCCACCACCGGTTCCATGATCGAAATCGACGATGTGGTGGCAGCGAATAATAATAAGGAGAAGAACACCAACGCCAAAATTTGACCACCGGCCATTTGCGCAAAAAGAGCCGGCATGGTGATGAATGTCAGGCCAGGGCCAGAAGCTGGGTCGACGTCAAAGGCGAACACCGCCGGTAAAATCATTAAACCAGCCATAATACTGGCGAGTGTGGCAATACCGGCAATCCATAAACCGGCGTTAACGACTTTGGTGTCTTCACTTAAATAGGAGCCATAAGCAATCATTAAACCGGCACCGACCGACAACGAAAACACGGCTAAACCTAAGGCATCTAACACCATTTTAATCGATAGTTTGCTCCAGTCTGGGGTAATAAAGTACATCACGCCTTCCATAGCACCGGGCAAACTTAAGCTGCGATAAACCATAAACAACATCAGCGCAAACAGTACTGGCATCAATACTTTACAAATACGTTCGATCCCTGACTGCACACCCGCAATCACAATGGATGCTGTGAGCACCATAAAACCTGCGGTGTATATCAATGAAGACGTCGGATCGGCAATAAACACACTAAATGTCTCACTGAGCACCTTGGCGTCCGTGGTCAGAATATCGCCTTTGATCGCTTCAACAATGTAGGCAATGGTCCAGCCACCCACCACACAATAAAACCCAAGAATGAAATACACACAGAGCACCGAAATCCAGCCGGCGACATGCCAATGACCACCGCCGAGCAAACGATAAGCTGAGGTTGCCGATTTCTTCGCGCTGCGGCCAATCATCATCTCGGCCAGTAACATCACCACGCCTACCGAGAACACACAAGCCAGATAAACCAGCAAGAACACACCACCGCCATTGGCACCAGCAACATAAGGAAATTTCCAGATGGCGCCAAGGCCAACTGCGGAACCGGCGGCTGCCAGAATAAAACCGATGCGTGAGCCCCAATTGCCGCGGGCAATAGTAGTGTTGGTCATGGATGTTCCTGAAAGTAGTGGTACTGTTGTAATAGTTATTTGCACAGCAATGTAGAGGAAAGTGGTCGTTTAATGCAACCAAAATAGTTAACCAACGCTCTGTGAAGGTTAAAAGGCAGTCACTGCCGGTTGGCGAACTGTTGTACATTGACGCCGATAGTCAGGGTTACGGCGTTATTCATTTCACCGGCAATTTTTGGCAAGCTGATTGTGGATTTAAGTCGTCAGTCCAACACCATCAACACACAACCGTGGCCGGTGCACCGCTAGACTATCGTTTTCACCAGAAGCAGGCTAAGTTTAACCGAGAAAAATTGTCGATGGAGTACACCATGATACGCCGCATGCTAGCTGGGTTTTTATGTTGCTGCTGCGCTCAGGTGCTGGCCAGTACCGGCCTGACGTTGTATGCCTATCATCAGTCGCCGCCGTTTGTCATTAATACCGACAAAGCAACCGGTCTCAATTACGATGTGATGCGGGCACTGCAACAACAACTTGGCAGTCAGTATCATCTTGAACTCAAACAATTACCCCGCCACCAGTTGAACGAGCGCTTGCGTAAAGGTTTGCCGACTATTGTATTGTGGGCCAACCCCGCTTGGTTTTCGAATAAAGCACAGCCGTATCTTTGGACGTACCCAGTCTTTACTGACCGAGACGTGTTTGTAACTTTAAGTGATTCGAACCATAAGGTGCAGCAGCTGACCGACTTGGCTGGCAACACCCTTGGTGCCCTGCGCGGTTATAGCTACCCTGGCGTGAATGAACTAGTCACCCAGCATCAACTCACCCGGCTTGATGCTGAATCCGATAAAGAAAATTTGACGCGGTTACTGGAACGTAATGTTGATCAGATAGTGATCACCCGTTCCAGTTTTTTATACTACGCCAGGCAACAACAATATTTGGGGAAAATGAAAATTGTTGGTCAGCCTTACCCAAGTTATCAACGCCAACTCTTGCTCACGGAACACTACCAGAGCCTGTTGGCTGATTTCGACCAGGCCATTTTAGCCTTGCCAAAACAGCAGTTCTGGAGCACCAGAATGGAACTGTACGGACTAAAAGCAGACTGAAAAGGCCAGTTACAACTGGCCACCAGCAAACGAAAGCAACGCTAACTGTTGCTGTGCACTTCACTGCGCCGTTACACTAGTCTTTTTTGGCAGCAGGCATCTCCATGCGTTTAGACAAATTTATCTGTGATTGTACCGAGCTTACTCGAAGTCAGGCTGGCAAAATCATCCACCGGGGGTTGGTGACTATTGATCAACAACCTTGTAAACAACCCTCAACCCAAGTGACCAGCACACAGCAGATAGCGCTGGATGGGGAGTTATTACAAATCATCGGCTTGCGCTATTTTGTGATGCATAAACCGGCCGGTTATGTCTGTTCCACTGAAGATCCAGATCACAAGACCGTGTTCACACTGATGGATGAACCGATGCAAAGTCGCCTGCATACCGTCGGCCGCCTCGATCTGGACACCACCGGTTTACTGCTGATCACCGATGATGGCAAATGGTCCCATCAAATCAGCTCACCCAAACACGAATGCGCCAAAACCTACCGCGCTTGGCTCGCTGATCCCATTGATGCTGCGGCCATCAGTTTATTTGCCGAAGGGGTGATGCTACACAACGAAAAACACCCGACCAAACCGGCACAATTGGTGATTGTCAGCCCGCAGGAATGCCTGCTGACGATTCACGAAGGTCGTTATCATCAGGTGAAACGAATGTTTGCCGCGATCGGCAATAAAGTGGAAAAACTGCATCGCGAGCAAATTGGCAGTTTTAAACTTGGTGCCGATTTAGCCGAAGGCGAATATCGGGCGCTGACCGAAGCGGAAGCGGCAGCTTTTGTTGCTTGATAAAATAGCCCGAGAGATGTTGCCCAATGCAGCGCGGCCACAATGAGTAGCAACCCGCGAGACACTGCTGGCAGTTTCTGGTTATATCAGAGCCTGGGCTGGGCTTTATTCGCTATCCTACAACTGCTGCTGCTCGCTTCCGATCAGCCTTTAAGCCTCAACAGCCTGACTCCGGCGCTGTTGTTACTCAGTTTGGCAATCGGTGGGTCGTTGTTATTACGGCAGCTATTCCGCCAGCTACGCCGCCGTCCACGCAGCACCGCCTCTACTCTCGGTTGGCTTATAGCCGCCCCTTTGTTACTGTCGATGATGGTCGATATTAGTCATTACTTGCTGTTGTGGCCACTGTCGTTGCTGCACCCGGCGCTTAGTGCGGTGTTTGATGCACAGCCGTTAGGCGCAAAAATCCCGTTCTTGCTTCCTCTGTATCTGTTCTGGAGTAGTTTATATCTGACGTTAAGCCGGCAACTGGATATCCGCCGCGCCGAGCAGGCTCAATTAGAATCTGACCTCAGACTGCAACAAAGTCAGCTGCAAACTTTACTCGCGCAGCTCAGCCCGCATTTTATGTTTAATTGCATTAATAATATCCGCGCCTTAATTCTTGAAGATCCACAGGCGGCGCGCGGGATGCTGGCACATTTTGCCGATATGCTCCGATACCAAATTGATGCCGACCAGCAAGTATTGGTGCCTCTGCGCACTGAACTAGCCGTGCTGAAGGACTATGCCGCGCTGCTAAAAATTCAGTTCGAGCAGCGACTACAGGTTGAATATCAGGTGGATCCCGCTTGTTTACCGCGTTTGTTGCCAAAATTAACGTTACAACTGTTATTTGAAAATGCGGTCAAACACGGCATCAGTCAGCGGCCACAAGGCGGCATCGTCAGCCTGGAAATTAGCGCACAGGAGAATGACGCCTGGCGAGTCACTTTGCGAAATAGCGGCCAGCTGCACAGCCCAGCAGCGGATGAAACAAACCCGCAGCACAATACCGGCAGTGGCCTGACCAACTTACGTCAGCGGCTTGCGCTTATTTTTGGCGACAATGCCAAACTGGATCTGCAGCAACAAGCGAACGAAGTAGTGGCAACATTACAGTTCTTGCAACCTCCGGCTGCCGCCCACTACCAAATCGCGCAGATATAGGAAATGGCCAGATGAAGGTGATGATTGTCGAAGACTCCAGACTCGCCAGGCTGGAATTAAAAGAACAACTCAAGGCGCATTCGCAGTTGCAATTAGTCGGCGAAGCAGCTGATGTACCAAGCGCCCTGAGCCTTATACAGCAGCATCAACCGGACTTATTACTGCTGGACATTGACCTCTGTGGAGCCAGCGCTTTTGATTTGCTGGCGCAGTTGGAGGCAGTACCCAAAATTATATTCACCACCGCTTATGCCGAACATGCGCTGACCGCGTTTGACTACCCAACCGTCGACTATTTATTAAAACCATTCACTGCCGAACGGCTGGCAACGGCGCTGACAAAATTATCGGCCGTGGCAACTACCTCAGCGCCAGAACAGCAAACAGCTGATAACGAGAGAATATTGGACAGCAATAGCAACTTTTTTGTCAAAGATGGCGAACGTTGTTATTTGCTGAAAATATCGGATGTGCGCTGGTTTGAAGCGATTGGCAATTACAGTAAAGTCCATGCCGGTCAGCAAGCGCCGATGGTATATCGCTCATTAAACAGTATTGAACAACGGCTAATTCCTGGTTTATTTTTCCGCGCCAACCGTCATCAATTGGTGAATCTGACGGCGATCTGCTCGGTAGAAGCATCAGTCAGTGGCGGTTTTGTGCTGCACCTGAGTTGTGGCACCGAAGTAGCCGTCTCACGCCGGCAAAGCACCGTGTTGCGACAGCAGTTAGCCTTGTAACTGCTGAGCGCGGCGTGAAAACACGACTGAAGCTTGCCTAGCGGCTGGTGCTGCAATGATAAAGTACTGTACTGCACTTTACTTAAGGTAATCGTTTGGCAGGGAAAGAACCAAAACCCCTAATTTCCAATGTCAGCTCTGCCTTGCCTTGACTGATCGCGCCTAACGTCAAATAGCTAATATCGTCTTCCAGAAATAACTTACCATCGGCAGTAGGGATCAGTTGTTGCCGCGCGCCATCTTTGGTCTGGCAGAATAAAGCACCATTTTCCAACGTTATCCTTCGCTCGGTGCCATCATCAAAACTGAAATTGCCGGCAATGGCTTCCAGGGTTGATTGCGGCAACGTCACTGATATAGGTTCAATCGGCTGATTGATAGCGATAGCCGCCAGTTTTACCGCCAGGGTGTAGCTGTCAAAATACGAGCTGTTAGCCAAGACCGCGACATAGATCTGTTGCGACGGGATGCGGATAATATACGAAGAAAAACCCTCAATGCCGCCACTGTGCTCCTGCGTATCTAAATTCGATAAATCTGCCATCATCCAGCCATAGCCATAAGGTTGGGGCGTGCCGTCGGTGGTTGGATATTTGACAAACGATTGTTGCAACAATGCCTGAGGCAACAAAGTGTTGGTATAAAGCGCCTGATCCCAAAGGTTTAAGTCGTCGACCGTACTACGCAACCCGCCAGCGCCTTGTGGCCTGGTCATACTGATCACGTCGGCATTACGAAAACCGGTCGCCGTTTGCTCATAGCCGTTGGCGCGGTTGGGGACAATGTCAGCGGCTTGATCGTAACCGGTATTGTTCATGCCTAGCGGCTGAAAAATATGGTGTTGCAGATAATCAGCATAAGTTTGTTTGCTGGCAGCTTCAATAATCGCAGTTAACAATACATAGTTCGAATTGGAATAACGAAAGCGGCTGCCTGGAGCAAATTGTAACGGTTGCGCGGAAAATAACGTCAGCAGCTCCGGTAATGTCGCCGCCTTGGCTTTGTTCTCGCGAAACTCGGGCATCCGGCTTAAGTTCGGAATACCACTGCTGTGGGTCAATAATTGTTGGATAGTCACGTCCCGCCCTGGCGCCGGATAGTCTTTTAAGATCTCCCCCACTTTATGTTCCAGCTTAATTTTACCCGCCTGCACCAGCTGCAACACTGCCATGGCGGTAAACTGTTTGGTTTGGGAGGCCAACCGCAGATTACTGTCGGGTCGCATTGACGTGGCCGTTTCCAAATTCGCCAAGCCATAACCGCCGCGTAACATCAGGTGTGTGCCTTTACGGACAATCACGGCAAAGCCCGGTTGATCGGCTTTGGCTTTTTGTGCGACCAGTTGCTGCATCTTTTGTTGTAACTCGACCTCGCTAAAAGCCATCGTAAAGCCACAAAAGCCAATACCAATGCTGGCGACGACAGTGGTCAAAATCCTGCACGGTAAGGTATGCAGAGTGAAAGTAGATGTACATGTTGCTGTTGGTTTCATCGTAAAATCCTCGCTTCACGCAATAAGCCAGTCGACGGGGTCGTTGACCAGATCATTGAATAAATAATTGAATAAATAACTAAATAGCTGCGATAGATTTTGAAGCAACGAGCCAGACCCGGCGCTGGTTTTAGGATAAACGGAGTGTTGGCGATATAAGTGGTAAAACGCGGAACTGCGGTCAACACCGTCAGTCCCGGAATTGGTTGGCATCTAGCACCGCGAGCACTCAGCGCACGCAGTATAATGGATATTAGCTTTGTAGAATTTTCAGCGGCAATGCCAGCATATCGTCGCCAGAACTGGCAAAATACCAGATGATCGCCACTAAACAACCCACGGTCAATAAGTACCAGGCGGTTGAAAAAAGCTGCCCATAACGGTCCAGTGGCAATAAATGACTCTGATGGCGACCTTTCCATTCAAACACAATTTCCAGGCTGCCAATCAGCAATAAAAAGCCCAGCAGTGCCAGCCCAAAACTATAACTGACATAAACCCCGATCAAAGCGCCAACAACACAGGCAACTAAACCGGCGATGCTATTCATCGAAAAGCTGATACTTTTGAGAATATGGCCGCCATCTAGCGGTAAAATCGGCAATAAATTAAACAGATTCAACAAGGCATTAAAGGTGGCAAGGCCGGCGAAGAAAATATTACCGGTCAGCCAATAAGCCAACACACAAGCTAACGACAGCAGCAGGCCAAAAGTGGGCCCCATAATGGAAATCACCACATCTTGCCAGCGAGTATTAATTTTTTCGTCCGACAGCGCCAACCCACCCAAAAATGGGATCAGATAAATCCCTTTGGTTTTCATGCCAAAATACTTCATCGCCCGGATATGGCCATATTCGTGAAATACCAAACAAGCCAATAGCGCCAGCGCAAATTGCACCGAAAACAACCAGGAGTAAGCCGCCATACTGGCGCCCGCCAACACCACTTTGATCACTTTGGCGCTTTTCAGCAGTTTAAACCCCAAAGACGCCAGGCCAACCAGACTCATTTTGCTGGTATTCACCGGGGTAATTTCAGGTTGTTGTTGTTCGATATCTTTGCTGTTGCGCTCGCCACTGTTCAGCAACTGATCATTGACCAACAAACGGTAACGTAACAAGAATGGCTGCCAGTTCAATTCGGTTTCGAGTCGCACCTGAAGCTGTGCTGGCGCCGCAGCCTGTGGATGAGGGGCTGCTGAAGCAGATTCAGTGTTGGGTGCAGCGAATTCACCATTTGGCAGACCGCCATTTTGCTCAATCGTCGTATTTTCAACGGCGATAGTGGCAGGTGCGGCCTGCAATTCAAACTGATGCAGCCGTACGGCCCCCAAATCAGCGCTTGCCGCTTGTTGCGACACCAGCTGACCATCCCAAAACAATTGCTGCCAACCGGCCATCGACCCTTCGAGCCGTAATTGTTTACCCAGACAATCGATTTTAAGTAATTCCACTGACACTCCACTTGCTGCTGCACAGCGATGACAAGGGCTCTATTATGCCTGCATGGATACAAAACAGGTAGCAGACTGGCTAAAGTTAACGATCCGTCAGGGTTAAATAGCTTGCTGCAACAATACATTGTGCGCTAATGCTAACAATCGGCTTCCCGATCTCGCTTTGTTTTTGACCTGTGATATGCGCGGCAACGGCCACTGTTTTGTGCTTTGCTGTGAAAACTGTCAACCAAAGTAGACATTGGATGAAGCAATTTTTGGGACTACAGTTTCTAATTAGAACTTTCTAATATATACTTATATTAAATTTATCTAATGCACCTTATGTGCGTTACAACCCACTGCAGTGGCAACGATGGTTGTAAAGTCACCACAGTACAGTTGCAATTAACTTCTGGAGCGAAATATGCGGTTTATGCAGCAAATGTCATCAAAAATGCCATCGACCTTCCTAGCCAAAAAGCAATTGATGATCAAATGGATAACGGGTCTGAGTGTGCTATTCACCCTGCAAGCGCAAAGTAGCGACTGGCTTACTGTACAGCCGACGAGCACTCCACAATGGTTGGAACTGAGCAGTCAAGCCGAAGCCGTGTCACAAGCAACCGTGTCGGCGCAAACATCGGGCCGGATTGTGGAATTACCTTTTGATGTCAACGACCTGGTACCGCAAGGCGCGGTGATTGTGCGTTTTACCAATATCGAACAACAAGCACGCCTCAAGCAAGCACAAGCCAGTGTACGTGAAGCACAAAGCCGGTTTGACGAGCAGCAAAAAGAGCTGAACCGGGTGCGGGATATTCACAAAAAAGGCTTGGTTGCCAAAGCCGCGCTCGACATGGCGCAGGCGAATTTTAATGCCGCCAAAGCGCGACTAGATCAAGCCAACGCCGTGCAAACAGGGGCCAGTGAACAGTTGGAGCAAACGGTGGTGCGGGCGCCGTACACCGGTATTTTGCAACAACGTTTTGTTGAATTGGGAGAACTGGCGGTGCCTGGCAAACCTTTATTACGCGGCCTCAGCCTGGAACATATGCGGCTGATTAGCCAATTACCACAAAGCCAATTGCAGGCGGCGCAACAAAGTCAGCACGCGGAAATGGTGCTTGCCAATGGCGACTCGCTCGCGCTTGGCAGTCCAAAGCTAACCATTTCCCCGCAAGCTAATAGCCAAACTCATAGCTTTCAACTGCGGCTGGAATTACCCAAAGCCGATTACACCCCACATGGCATTTACCCTGGCAGCTGGCAGCGACTGCGCTTACAAATTGGCAGTGCCGAGCAACTGTTGATCCCAACATCAGCCGTGATCTGGCGCGGTGAAGTCAGTATGGTTTATCTCAAACAAGGCGAGGCGGTGTTATTGCAGCCAGTCAGAATCAAAGATGCCGCCAGCAACCAGTATCAAATCCTCAGTGGGTTAAATGCAGGCGCTGAAATAGCCACCGACGCCAGCGCACAGCTGGCTGTTCGCCTCTCTGTTCAGTCCGCAAAACCACAGCAACCTTAAAGGAGCCGGTGTATGCAGGAACAAAATTCGGCAAAGCTTGGCATCTCCGGCAAACTGGCGGCGATCTTTAAGCAAAGCCAAATCACGCCGTTATTGGCATTGGTTGGTTTTTTATTGGGTTTATTTGCCGTACTAGTGACGCCCCGCGAAGAAGAGCCGCAAATTGAAGTTACTTTTGCCAATGTGTTTATTCCCTACACCGGTGCCTCGGCGGCGATGGTGGAGCAACAAGTCGCGATTAAAGCAGAAAAAATAATCGCTGAAATCGCCGGTGTTGAGCATGTGTATTCGGTGTCGGAACCTGGCCGAGCAGTGTTAACCGTACAATTCACAGTCGGCGAGCCCCGCACTGAGGCGTTAGTGCGGCTTTATAATGCTTTTTATGCCAAAGCGGATTGGCAACCGGCCGACAGCAACATTGGCCCAGTGCTGATCAAACCTAAAAGCATCGACGATGTGCCGGTATTTGCGCTGACTTTATGGAGCAAAAACCCGGCCATCACCGGCGCCGATCTGTATAGCGCCGCCAAAGGGCTGGAAGAACAGCTGCAGCGGGTTCCGGGTAGTCGTGATATCTACAGTATCGGTGGCCCGGCGCAACAAGTGCTGGTGCGACTCAATCCGGCGCAATTACTGGCCTATCAACTGAGCTTGCCGCAATTGCAACAAGCACTCAGTCAAAGTAACTCGCTAAGCCAAAGTCAGGCGATGCTGGCAACTAACCAGCAAATTCAGCTGCAGGCTGGCTCGTTTTTAACCACGCCCGAACAAATTGGCCAATTGGTCGTCGCGGTCCGCCAGCAGGAGGGTCAAAGCTTGCCAGTGTATTTGGCCGATGTCGCCGAGATAAGTTTAGGCAGCAGCGAACCACAAACCTATGTCCAACACCTGCAATTGCAGGATGGCAAGTTATGGCAAAGCCCGGCATTGACGGTAGCCGTGGCCAAACAGCCAGGCAAAAACGCGGTGGATGTGACGCAGGCACTTGAGCAACAACTAGCGCATTTACAACAACATTATCTTGGGCACGATATTGAAGTCAGTATCAGCCGTAATTATGGCGACACCGCCAAAGACAAAGCTGACACGCTGATCCATAAATTACTATTCGCCACTTTGTCGGTGGTGTTATTGGTTGGTTTTGCGCTGGGCTGGCGCGAAGCTTTTGTCGTTGGCATGGCGGTTATTATCACGCTGGCGCTGACGTTATTTGCGTCATGGGCTTATGGTTTCACCTTAAACCGGGTGTCGTTATTTGCGCTGATTTTCTCGATTGGGATTTTGGTGGATGACGCCATTGTGGTGGTTGAAAACCTGCACCGGCATTGGCTGGAAGGCAAAACCAAACTGAGTGAAGTCATTCCGCTCGCAGTAGAAGAAGTGGGCGCACCGACGATCCTGGCCACCTTCACCGTCATTGCAGCCTTGCTGCCGATGGCCTTTGTCAGCGGTCTGATGGGGCCTTATATGAGCCCAATTCCGATTAACGCCAGTATGGGCATGCTGATTTCACTGCTGGTGGCCTTTATTTTCACCCCGTGGTTATTTTTAAAAGTCTTCGCCGGCAAACAAGCGCCCGCCGCTGCCGGTCACGACGATAGCAAACTAGAGGTCCTGTTCCATAAACTGATGAGCCCATTTCTAGGGGCCCGCCAAGGACGTGGCAACCGGCTATGGCTGTTATTCGGTTTGCTAGGTGCGATAGCCTTGTCAGTGCTGCTGGTCACCAGCCAGCAAGTGGTACTGAAAATGCTGCCGTTTGATAATAAATCTGAGTTCCAAGTGGTGGTTGATTTAGCCGAAGGCAGCACGCTGGAGCAAACCCAGGCGGTTCTGAATGCCGTTAGTTTGGAACTGTTGAAGTTACCGGAAGTGACACATTTACAAACTTATGCCGGCACCGCGGCGCCGATTAACTTTAACGGTTTGGTGCGGCAATATTATCTGCGGCAATACCCGTGGCAGGGTGATGTGCAGGTGAACTTAGCCAACAGGCACAATCGCGATGAACAAAGTCACATCATTGCACTGCGGGTGCGACCAGCCTTAGCCGCGCTTGAAAAAAGTACCGGTGCCAGCATCAAACTGGTCGAAGTACCGCCAGGACCGCCGGTGATGGCGCCGTTGGTGGCTGAAATTTATGGCCCGCATTATCAAACGCAGCTGACCACCGCCACCGCCTTGATGCAGACCTTTGCCCAAGCCGATCATGTGGTCGATATTGATAGCACCGTCGAAGCCCCGCAGCCCCTATGGCAACTGGTGGTTGACCAGCAAAAAGCCGCGCAACTCGGGGTCTCAGTCGCCACCGTTAGCCAAGTGATTCAAATGGCCGTACAAGGCAGCAACGCAGGGTATTTGCGGGATGACCACAGCCGCAGCCTGACTCCGGTGGTGCTCAAGCTGCAACAAGACGCGATAGCCAATTGGCAACAACTGGCCCTGCTGCCGGTGCCGACGCAGCAAGGGGGTACCGTAGCCTTGTCAGAAGTGACCAAACGTATTGAGACAGTGCGAGAAAATACCATTTATCGCAAAGACTTAAGGCCGGTGGTGTTTGTGACGGCCGATTTAGCGGGTGGCATCGACAGTCCGCTCTACGGCATGCTGGATATCAAAGCCAAATTAGCCGACGCTGCCAATCCAATCGCCCAACGGCTGTTCAGTGCGCCAGAGCAGACCGACGCGCTCAGTATTAAATGGGACGGTGAATGGCAAATCACCTTTGAAACATTCCGCGACATGGGCATTGCCTATGGGGTGGGGCTGATCATGATTTATCTGTTAGTGGTGGCGCAGTTTAAATCTTACGGCGTGCCATTGATGATTATGGCGCCAATCCCGCTGACCTTAATTGGTATTATGCCGGGCCATTGGCTGCTGAATACGCAGTTCACGGCCACCTCGATGATTGGCATGATTGCGCTCGCCGGCATTATTGTCCGCAACTCAATTTTGCTAGTTGACTATATTCAGCAGCAGCTGGCGCAAGGCGTGGCGCTGGAGCAAGCAGTGGTGCATGCCTCAGCGGTACGGGCACGGCCGATAGTGTTAACCGGGCTCGCCGCCATGCTCGGAGCATTTTTCATTCTGGATGACCCAATTTTTGGTGGCTTAGCAGTAGCACTGATTTTTGGTATTTTAGTGTCGACGTTGCTGACGTTGGTGGTGATCCCGGTGGTGTATTACGCATATCATTATCAGCAGCGCGCTTGAAGCTTTAGCGGCCGCTATCGCATCATCGATGCGGCCGTGTGAGCGAAGCTGGCGCTGATATACTCGCGAAACAAGGAATAGCGGCAACGTCAAATCCATGGCAGCAGGTTGCCGCTGTTCGGCCATCGCCAGTCACCGGACCCTAAGATCGAACCTTATATCGCAAACCTTGTAAGCAAACCTTGTAAGCAAACGAAGAGATCACCGGTCATTCATGGCAACCACAGGCCATACTGACTGCACACTTACCGCCAGATGACCTGTCACCACCACCATTTACTGGAGTAGCACATGAAACTTTCTGGATTCGCCGCGACCTTTCTTGCCCTGTCAGCATTAAGCGCCCCACAAGCATCTGCAGCCACCACTGCCACACCGGATCAATTTATTACTACCTTCGGCAAAATCTTCGGTGAACACCGCGGCGAGCGCAAAGGGCACGCCAAAGGTGTGTGTTTTAGTGGCGAATTTCAAGGCGACAAAGCGCTGGCCGCTTATAGCAACTCGCCATTATTTAGTGGTGATGTGTATCCGCTAACCGGCCGGTTTTCAATGGCAGGTGGTAACCCAAATGCCGCGGAAAATAGTCGCAGCCCTCGTGGTTTTGCCGCGCAAATAAAGCTCAGTAATGGTGAATTACAACATTTTGCGCTGTTATCAACCCCGATGTTTGGCGCAAAAGACCCGGATAGTTTTTTAGGTTTACTGCAAGCCTCCATTCCGGATGCCACTACCGGCAAACCAGATTTGGCAAAAATTGCTGCTTACCGCAAGGCGAACCCAGATACCCAAATGCAAGCAGAATACTTGGCTAAAACCGCCCCACCCAGCAGCTATGGCAGCACCGACTATTTTGGGTTGCACAGTTTTTACCTCAAAGACGCCAGCGGTAAAATGCAGGCGGTACGTTGGCAATTGACCCCGCTGGATGGCAACAAAGGGTTAACTGCCGCTGAAATTGCCGCCCCTGCCAAGGACTTTCTGGTGCAACGCTTAACCGATCGTTTAGCTAAAGGCGCGTTGAAATTCAGATTAGAATTAGTGCTGGCAAAGGCCGATTACCCACTGCTCGACCCGTCACAAGTCTGGCCCGCCAACAGCACCGTCTTGAACGGCGGAGAGTTTCGTATTGTGCAAAGCGGCGGTGAAACGTGCAAAAATATTAATTTCGACCCGAACGTGCTCGCCAGTGGCATCACCCCGTCAGCTGATCCCGTGTTATTGATGCGATCGGCTGCTTACGCGGTTTCATTTGGCAAAAGATTAAGTGGTCAGTAATTTAGGCAGGCAGCTTCGCCGCGATGTTGCCGCGAACTAACTAAAAAGCCTTCGATGAACGAAGGCTTTTTACGTCATAAAACGATACCTTCATCCGCTACGTTCTCAACAGCAGGCTTGGTTTTTAAAACGACGCCTGATACCGATCTGGTGACACAAAATCGGGCGATAAAATGACGAACCTAGTCTCATCGAGTCACTTGCCTCGACTTTCATTGATTAAAGCCTTTTCTGCATAACTCAACCCAAATTACTCTTGGAAAATCCGATTGTTGCGTTATTTCAGACCGAAGAAGCACTTGAATAAAAAATACCCAGGGCGCAAAATGACAGCGATGTCATATTGTCGGTACTCAGGAAATTCATCGTAATTATCCGGATTATTCGGCACCGCAGAAGCGGGTGAAATTGCACCCAAGCCGGAGTATGTAGGATGAATGGCCAAGCTTTAGATTTAACCGCCCGTAGGGTACTGGCGATTGATGTTTTTCGCGGGATCACCATTTTTGTGATGGTGCTGGTGAATGAACTGTCTGGGATTAAAGATATTCCGTGGTGGATGAAACATCTGCCTGCTGACGTCGACGGCATGACCTTTGTCGATCTGGTATTCCCGGCGTTTTTGTTTATTGTCGGGATGTCGATCCCTTTTGCGATGCAAGCCAGAGCCAATAAAGGCGAGACGCCGCTGCAACTGCTGCAACATATAGCACTGCGTAGTTTGGGTTTGGTGATCATTGGTGTGATGATGGTCAGTACCATTGGCGGTTTTGATCAATCGTTTATGCTGATATCGATGCCGATCTGGACCTTGTGGATGTATCTGGCAGTCTTGCTGGTCTGGTCTCACTATCCTCGCACTTTGCCGGTATTGTTGCCCAAGGCCGGACACTTGCTCGGGATCATCAGTTTATTGGTGCTGGCATGGCTGTTTCGCGGCGCTGAAGATTCGATGATCACGCCACAATGGTGGGGCATTCTTGGCTTGATTGGCTGGGCTTATCTGATCGCGGGAGCTTGTTACCTGCTCACCCGTCGCTGCCCCCATGTGCGGGCTCAACTGGCCTGGCTGGCTTTAGCAGCAATGTTGTTTCTCGGCTTGTTTGGCTTGATTGATGCGCAAAAATCACAGCCATTCTGGCAACTTTGGGCCACCGAAAATAACCATCATCCCCATATCGCGCTGGTGTTGGCGGGGGTGATGTTGTCGATTTTGTGTTATCACCCGGCACTGGCAGCCAATCGAACACGTAACCTGTTGACCTACACCGTAGTGCTTGGTGTGTTGGCGTGTGCCAGCTGGCAAGTCTGGCCCATTTCGAAAATTTGGGCCACACCAAGCTGGGCGTTATTGAGTGCATTTTGCTGTGCGGTATTGTTCGCCCTGCTGTATTGGCTGGTGGATGTGAAACAATGGCAAAGCTGGTGCCGGTTATTTGCCCCAGCGGCAACCAACCCATTGTTGGCTTATATTCTGCCGTACATGCTGGCGGCTGCGGCATTGATTGCCGGTAGCACCATCCGCCCGACAGCCTTTGATCAAGGGATGGCCGGAATTTTATGGTCGGTGGCTTTTGCCAGTGGCATTGTGCTGCTGACCGCGGGGCTCACCCGCTTGGGGTTAAAAGTAAAGCTATAAACACCACTCAACCAGCGATCAGTTGAAACCGCGTGCGAAACTGATCTTTATAGCGCCTGGACAACGCCAGCTGCTGACCATTTTTCAGCACCAGCTCACCATCGCCGCTCGGCTGATAACTGATATTGTCGATATGGCGATGGTTAACCGCGTAGCTACGATGGATGCGGCTAAAACCTTGTACTTCCAGCTGCAACATGGTGTGGCTCAGAGTGGCTCGCAATGGGTAAATGCGGCCTTTACTATGCAAGTTCACGTAATTGCCACTCGCCTCTAGCCACTCAATGTCGGCAATGGCCACCAGAAATTCTTTGTCGAGTTTTCTCACCAAAAAATGCTGTGGCGCATTGGCCCGCGCTGGCTTTGGCGCATTGAGATTGCGCTGATCAGCGCCATGGATGGTGCGATGGTCATTGTTGTCAAAATAACTTTCGCGACTTTCATCACCTGCATCAATTTCATCACTTGCATCAATTTCATCACTTGCGTCACTTTCATTATATTCATCACTTTTAGCAGCGTTACGGCGGCCATTCGTTGGTGATGGTGTTTGTTGCGCTGTCGCTGGCACAACGTCCGCTTCAACCTCGTCGTCACTACTAATTAACCGCGCATCACCGGTCAGTCGCAGGTAAACAAACTGCAACAGTTGATACAAAGCAAAGAAAAACAAATAACCCCAAACGTCTTTGCGATATTCATAAAATAACTCGCGCAGCCAAGGGCTAAAATCGTAGGTTCTGCCCACGGTCGCGTAAACCAGCTGTCGCAAGCCAACCATCAATACACTGTGCGACAATGAAAACAGCAACGATCCAACAAGATGCACCAGCAGCAAATTTCGCAAATTGCTCAGTCGCGGCGGGTGACGATCAAACCAGAACCATAATAATGGCGATAACAGTAACGTGGCGAGGGCGCTGCTGTATTCCCAAACAAATGGCTCCCACCATCGCAGCTGATTGTGTGGGTCCCGACTGTACTCCATCCACACCGACGTCGCATTAATGCTGTTATTGAGCAACAAATACAGCGCCAGCGCTAAATAGCTATATACCAGCTTGTGCTGCTCAAATTTTTGCAGCCAGTTGATCCGTTCACCGTTGGTCACACCTATCCACCTCTTAGCCCTGAAATCCACGACTGCCACATCCGCCACTAGGCACCATCAGCCCACTCACCCATGCTACAACAAGTTTCACCACGGAGTCTTAGCATGACACAATCTGAATTTCCCCGTCGACAGCAACCTGTGACCGACCGCCGTTACGATCTAGACTGGTTGCGGGTCTTGGCTTTTGCCGTCCTGATTTTGTACCACATTGGCATGTATTATGTCGCTGACTGGGGCTGGCATATCAAAAGCAGTGCCACCAGTGTGCTGCTGCAGGATGTAATGATCCTCACCAACCCTTGGCGAATGTCATTGTTGTTTTTAATCAGCGCCATGGCATTAAGCCTAGTGCAACAAAAAATACCAGCACTGACCTTGTTGCGACTTCGCAGCAGCAAACTGTTGATCCCACTGCTCTTTGGCATGTGGGTGATTGTGCCGCCACAAGTGTATTTCGAAGCCCGTAGTCAAAATTTGATCACCGCGGGTTATCTCGATTTCTGGTGGCAATACATCAACCCGCGCACTGAGTTACTGCCCGATCATCACAGCCCAATTGGCCTGCTAACCTGGAACCATCTATGGTTTTTGCCTTATTTGTGGTGCTACAGCGTCTTACTGCTGCTATTGCGCTGGCCACTAAATGCGCTGGCGCAAAGCCGGTGGTGGCAACAGTTAGCACCGCGCTATGCATTTCTTATGCTGGTGTTGGTGTTTGTCCCTATCGTATTTTTCCTACGGCCACTGTTTGACACCACCCATGCACTTACCGATGACTGGTACAATCATGCCCGCTATTTTGCGGTGTTTATTGCCGGTTATCTGTTGGCGCAACACAAACTCTGGTGGCAGGCGGTCATCGATTACCGACGCTGGTTTTTAGCGCTGGCACTGTTGTGTTACAGCATTGCGATTGCCGATCGACACCAGATGTTTCCAGCCTTTGCCGCCCAGTTTGATCATTCGGTGTTGGTGCAACTGATATACCGGCTCAATGCGGTATTCAATCATTGGGGGTGGCTGCTAGCGGTCGTGGGCTACGCCGGGTTTTGGCTGAACCGACCGGGCTTTAGTGTGGGTTCAGGGCTGAATATCGGTGCGCGTTTGGGTTTTGATACAACCGGCATCAAGTTACGTTATTGCACAGCCGCCATCCTGCCTTGGTATCTGCTGCATCAGACGCTGATTATCGTCTTTGCCAGCTGGCTAAAACCATTGGCAATTCCGGCCGGACTCGAAGCTATCTTGTTGATTGGGCTGACGTGCATCGGTTGTTACCTCGGTTATGAACTGATCCGCCGCCTGGCCATCTTGCGCTGGTTGTGTGGCGTGGCCAGTTCGAGCAAACCGTCGTCCACAGCACCGACGGCACTGCATAGCACTGCATAGCTTAGCTAAGCACTTCATATCGCCGCGAATCTTCAGTTGCCGATCGGACCATGCTTACCTGACTCAATAGCCGACAGTCGTGGTTCCGATCCGGGTGGCTCCATCTGACTATTCGCGTCGCCGAAGTAATACTGCAAGACATCATCCAACAGCGGCTGCCAGTTTTGCCAGTTGTGGCCAAATGCTACTTCTTGGTAGGCAACTGAATAACCTTTTGCCAGTAGTGCTTGGTTGCTGCCCAACAGCTAGATAAACCCGGTACTGCACATCATAACCAAGCTCTGGACTGTAGATCCACAGCGGCGGCGACAATTTTGCGGCTATCTATTCCGATAAAATACTGCGCTCAGCCCCAGACCTCGCTGGCTGGCTGGCTCAGCAATACCATCGTTAGTCATACCATGGTTAGCACTACTAAAGTTCGCACTACTAACGTTCGCAATACTAACATCCGCAATACCAGCCTGCGCCAGCAGCAGTAAAATACCGGCTTTAGATTTTACAGGCACCACCGGCACAATCATCTTCGTCAGGTAGTGCGGCAGCAGCAGCGGCGGCCTGATCGGCCAATGCCTGTTGCGCGGCGTTGTTAGCGATCGCGCTATCAAAATCAAGGTGGTCTAAATCAAAATCGAATTCGTTCATTACTGACTCCTGTGGCAACCGTTATTGCACCATCATTTGCTGTTGGCGACGTCGCAAATTTCATCCCCCAGCCGCAGCACTGACAAAGTATCAGCGGTATGGAGTGCACGTGATTAGCTTGGCTCGTCAGCAGATTTTTCCGCCAACAACTGTTGCACTTGTACTTCAAGTGCTTCTAATTTTTCGCGGGTGCGCAGCAGCACCTGGCGCTGAACATCAAATTCTTCCCGCGACACAAAATCCAGCTGACTTAATTTTGCCTGTAAGACAGCTTTGACCTTGGCTTCAACATCGTCGGCAACTTCACGGAATTTCGGTGGAATTGCAGCACCAATTTGACGGGCCATTTCTTCAATTTTTTTCGGATCTAACATGATTATTCCTTCCGTAGCGGCAGTGGCTGAAACTTTATTCTACGAGTGTTGATGGCGCCGCGCGAATACTATTTCAAGTAAATGCGTTGGGTTTATCTAACGGCACCCCGCAAGCCAAACTGTCACCAGTGCCGGCTTTGGGCTACACTATCGCCCCCGCCCACCGTGGTGGAGCCCAAAAGCTGTCACAGGTAAACCATGAAACTCAATCCGCAACAGAATGAAGCCGTTAAATATATCTCAGGTCCTTGCTTGGTTTTGGCAGGTGCAGGCTCAGGCAAAACCCGGGTCATTACCAATAAAATTGCTTATCTGATTGAGGAATGTGGTGTTTCGGCGCGGCACATTGCCGCAGTGACCTTTACCAATAAAGCCGCTCGTGAGATGAAAGAGCGTATTTCGCAGCAGCTTGATCGCAGTAAATTACGCGGTCTTACCGTTTCGACCTTTCACACTTTAGGCCTTGAAATCATTAAAAAAGAACACAAAGCCATTGGCTACAAAGCCAATTTCACCTTGTTTGATGATCAAGACAGCATGGCGCTACTTAAAGAGCTTACCGAAGCTGATTTACAAGGCGACAAAGATTTACTGCGAGCCTTGCAAAGCAAAATTTCGAATTGGAAAAACGACTTACTGTTACCACCGCAAGCGATGGCACAAGCGATGGACGCGCAAAGCATTAGCTTTGCCAATTTCTACACGCAGTATGCACAGCAGCTGCGGGCTTATAATGCGTTGGATTTTGACGACCTGATTATGGTGCCAACTTTGCTATTCACAGCAAATGCCGAGGTACGCCAGCGCTGGCAGCAAAAAATTCAGTATTTGCTGGTCGATGAATATCAAGATACCAACACCAGCCAGTATGAACTGGTCAAAGCCATCGTCGGTGAACGCCAGCGTTTTACCGTGGTAGGTGACGATGACCAGTCTATTTATTCTTGGCGTGGCGCCAAACCACAGAATTTGGTGTTGCTTGGAAAAGATTTTCCGAATTTAAAAGTGATTAAACTCGAGCAAAACTACCGCTCCTGTGAGCGAATTCTTAAAGCGGCCAACATTCTTATTGCCAACAATCCACATGAATACGACAAAGCGCTGTTTAGTACCTTAGGTTATGGCGTGCCACTGAAAGTATTGCCAACTAAAAGCGAAGAAGATGAAGCAGAAAAAGTGGTGGCGGAAATTATTTCGCATCGTTTTATCAACCGCAGTAACTACAAAGATTATGCGTTGTTATACCGTGGTAACCATCAGGCGCGGGTGTTTGAAAAAGCGCTGATGACCAACCGCATTCCGTACAAAGTATCCGGTGGCACCTCGTTTTTCTCACGACCTGAAATTAAAGATGTGATGGCCTATTTACGTTTGCTCGTCAATCAAGACGATGACAATGCCTTGCTGCGGATCATTAATACTCCCAAACGCGAAATTGGCGCCGCGACTTTAGAGCGCATCGGCAACCTAGCGAATAGCCTGCAGATCAGTTTGTTTGATGCGTGCTGCGCCCCCGAATTATCGAACGAACTATCGGCTCGCAGTTTAGCTGCCGTACGCGAATTTTCACGTTGGATGGTCGATTTGGCCGACAATGCCGTGCGTGCTGAACCGGCAGAAGTGGTGCGGGATCTCATCCGGCAAAGTCGTTATGAAGCCTATCTGTTTGAAGTCAGCAACAGCCCCAAAGCCGCTGAAATGGCACTAAAAAACGTCAATGAGCTGTACCGCTGGATCACCGATATGCTTAAAGGCGACGAAGAACACGAACCATTGACGCTGGCTGAAGTAGTCACCAAGTTAACGCTACGCGATATGATGGAGCGCAACGAAAAAGACGATGATGCGGACCAAGTACAACTGCTCACCCTGCATGCTTCCAAAGGTCTAGAATTTCCCTACGTCTTTATGGTGGGCATGGAAGAGGGCATTTTGCCGCATCAAACTTGTATCGATGAAGATAATGTCGAAGAAGAGCGGCGCTTGGCCTATGTCGGGATCACCAGAGCGCAACGGGAGCTGATTTTCACTTATGCCCGTGAACGACGGCAGTACGGCGAAACCATCAAACCTGAACCGAGCCGGTTTTTACAAGAATTGCCGGCTGCTGATTTAGAGTGGGCACAAGCCGCGCCAGTGAAAACCGAAGCGCAGCGCCAGCAAACAGGACTGGCGCATCTGGAACGGTTACGCCAATTGTTGAAAAAAGACTGATTCTTGCTCTGGCTGCAGTAAGCTTTTTATCAGTCGGCCTTGCATATAACAACAACCTTGTTCGAGTAGTAATTGGCGTAAATCGCCATCATCGACACCATCGGCAATGACGCGGAATTTATAACTGAGCGACAAGTTAATTAAAATATCCAGCATCTGCCGTTTTTGCGGCTGCTTGGTTAAATGCCGACAAAACGACGGGTCAAGCTTAATAAAGTCAAACGGGTATTGCGTCGCTATCCCTAATGGCATGGTATCAGCGCCAAAATGTTCCATGGCAATCCGCACGCCGAGCCGTTTTAATTGATGTAAATAATTCAGATTGGCACTACTCAATTTTACTAAATCGTATTCAGCAAAGCCTAACGACAACCGATGTAGCAGCTGCTGATACGGCTGTAGTACTTTGTGTAAACGGTCAAATTGCACTGGGTTTAACAGATGTTGATGACAGATTTGCAGGCACAAAATGGCCGGTTGTGCATGTTGCTGTAATTGCTCCAGCAGTTGTTGGATGATTTGCAGTTCAATTTGCGCCAGCACACCGGCCTGCGCCGCTTGCCGACTGAAGTCCTGCTGTAAACCAAGGTTCGGGTGAACCCATTGCATCATAGCTTCGTAGCCCAGCACATGGTGTTTTTCACTACACACGATCGGCTCATATTCGACCGAAAATTGCTTGTCACACAGCGCCTGATGCAACGCTTGCTCCATGCTCAATTCCTGCAACAATTGCATCCGCATACTGTCAGTAAATATCACAAAGCGGTTACGGCCCATCGCTTTCGCCTGATACATCGCGGCATCGGCATCACGCAACAAATCATCGGCGCTGGCGTAATCTGGTTTATAACTAGCAATACCAATACTGGCACCGGAATATACCGCCTGCCCTTGTATAGCCATCGGCTCACGCATCGCTTCAATAATTCGATCAGCGACATCTTCAGCGTCCCCATCGTCAGTTAACTGCGTTAACAACACCACAAATTCATCGCCGCCTAACCGAGCGACTAAATCGTGATCACGCACCGTCCGCTGTAAGCGTTGGCTCACCTCGACTAAAAAGCAGTCGCCAACATGATGACCCATAGTGTCATTAATGAGTTTAAATCTATCTAAATCAATGAATAGCAAAGCAAAGCGCAGGTTACTCTCACGCCCCCGCAAAGCAAACTGTTGCTTTAACTGCAACATAAACATTTGACGGTTCGCAAGGCCAGTTAAAGTGTCGTGGTTGGCTTCGTGAAATAGGCGCTCTTCGACTTTTTTGCGCTCTTCCACCTGTAATCGTAAAAATAAATTGGTTTGCCGCAATTCACGGGTGCGTTCGAAAATTTTCCGCTCAAGATCTTCCTGATGCAGTTTCTGCTGTTCGGTATTCAGTTTGCGTTGAATTGCCACCGCAATATGCTGTGACACAAAGCGTAAAATATTCAGTTCGCTGTCGCTGTACAAATAACTTTCGTCATAAGACTGCACCGCAATTACGCCAAGTGCTTGCTGATCAATCAGCAACGGCGCTCCCAGCCAGCTGGTCGGCATCGGAGTATTTGGTGTCAATTCAGGCACTAGCCGCAACACTTCACCTTGTTGTACCAACAAGTCGGATAACTCGCGGTTGACTAATCGGGCTTCGCCCACCCGCAACACGTATTCGGTAAAACCTTTCGCCAGCGGCCGCTCTTGCGCAGGCAGTGAATATTGATCGATAAAAAAGGGGAAACTAAGTTTTTTACCGCTTTCATCCAACAGTGCAATATAACAATTGTCGACTTGCATCAGACCCGCCAAAATCTGGTGCACTTCCCGATAAAAACCAGTCATATCAGCGTTGGTGGCTGTCAGTTCGGATATTTTATACAGCGCCGCCTGTAATTGTTCGGCGTTGGTGCGCTCACGAATTTCACGTTGCAAAGATTGATTAGTATTTTGTAGTTGGCGCGTCCGCTCACGGACGGTTAACTCCAGCAGCTCGCGGCTTTTGACTCGATCAATCGCCGTCACCGTATGACCGGCAATTGCGGTCAGTAAATCGACGTCACGTTGTTGATAGTGATAGGAATTATCATAAATCTGCACGGCCATCACGCCAATCAATTGTCGGCCACGATTTAATGGGATCCCCAACCAATGATGGCAAGGTGTGCCTTGGGAACGAATATCACCTTGTTCTATCAATTGCTGAAAACGCGACTCATCACAGAGCAACATTTGTTTAGTGCGCACCACATAGCCGGTTAAACCATTCACGAAGTCGTCGGCGCTTAAATCATCCGTCGCTACTTGGTCTTTTTCATCGGCAAAATATTCTAGGCTGAAGGAGCCCGTTTCATGATCGACCAAGACCACATAAAAATTATCGGCTCGCAGATATTGCTTGAGTAGTTGGTGAATCGCAGGATAAAACTCCGGCATATCGGAAAGCGTACTGGCAAGTTCTGATAAATTCAGCAAAGCCTTTTGCACAGAATAAGCAAGTCTGTATCGTGCCAGCAGTGATTTTAATCGGCTTTGTGGCGCTAAGATGGCGCTTTGCTTAGCTGCGGATTGCGTTACTTCCTTCAACTGTCGCTCTTTCTAATAGTTTGTGATCCTGTGGTCGGATCTTATTGAGAACCTCTCCTATTATGCACAAAGATTAAGCAGATGAAAGAATTTATCTGAGTTGTGATGGATTGTTTTTATACAATTTTGTTCTGGCCACAACTACAAACACCCTAACGCGAAAACTTTTGAAGCAAAGCAACCCTCCTTGGTATTTGTTGCGAGCTTATGCAGCGGCAGATGCGACCGAAAATGTGTTGTTACTTACACCAATAAGAGTACGCCGCGGAGCACGCCAAAAAAAACCGCCTGGCGGCGGTTTGATCTTTGTTGCGGCTGGTTAAACACCTTCGGTCATAAACTTAATCGCATCGACGATTTCTTCGTCAGAACAATCGGCACAAGTGCCTCGAGGTGGCATCGACCGGATCCCTTCAATGGCATGCTTCTTCAGAATATCGAAACCTTGCGCAATTCTTGGTTTCCATGCCGCATCACCTTTTTTAGGCGCATCTAACGCGCCAGTACCATGACAGGCAAAACAAGCAGCTTGATACACCTGCTCACCGGTACGTGGTCCGGTCGGAACTGCGACTACGGGTTCTGATCCCGCTAAATACACTTGGCCTACCGGCGCAAGGCGCGCTTTTAATTCATCTTGAGATTTTTCATCAGTACTGGCCTGAGCAACCAGGGCACAACCTAATAAAGCAAGAACGAAGGTAATTTTTTTCATTGATCGGGATCCCCGGAAATTAAGCCGCACAAATTCTAACGCATTATAGCGCCGCCAGACCAAAGAGTGAAAGCCCTTGTACGACACTAGCCGCGCATTCACCTCAATGCAAACTGCTGATCCAACGTAACTAAATTAATTCAACATCGACCTTAACCAATATTCATCGAAATGTCTGGTTAAAACTTCATCAATTCAACAAATTTTTTTTCGTTTTTCTGCTTTGCAAACGAAACCGTTGTGGTAGTCTAGTTACCCATTCGTCAAGCCAGATCGCTTCTTTTGATCATTGTTGACGGTGCAAAAAAAACATTTTCCACAACAGGATGTAAAGAATAATAACAAGGGTCTATGTTGTCTTCCCCCTTCGTTTTTTGTTTTATTCTCAAAGACTTACACTCGATACTGATGCTCAAGAAATCCGGGCACGTAGTTCATTGCCTGAATTTTCTACACAAACATACCCACAACTTATCCACAGCTTGCCGCTTCTGGCCGAAGCTTGCAAATTGTGGCATCCTTAGTTAAAAATCTTCGGAGCGCAGCTCATGGTGCAAATTCCTGCAGATCCACTTATTCTAGTGGATGGTTCTTCTTATTTATTCCGTGCTTATCATTCGCCACCGCATTTAACTAATTCCAAAGGTGAAGCCACCGGTGCTATTTATGGGGTGGTCAACATGCTTAAAAGTTTGTTGCGCCAATATAACCCCAGCCAAATGGTGGTGATATTTGATGCCAAAGGTCCAACATTTCGGAATACGATGTATGCCGACTACAAAGCGCATCGCCCACCAATGCCTGATGATTTACGCACGCAAATCGAACCATTACATCAGATTATTCATGCGCTTGGCTTGCCTTTATTGTGTATAAGCGGTGTCGAAGCGGATGATGTGATTGGAACCCTGGCGAGTGAGGCTAGTGCCGCAGGTCGTCATGTACTGATTTCAACTGGCGATAAAGATATGGCGCAATTGGTCGATCAGCACGTGACACTGATTAATACCATGACCGATACCGTACTTGACCCCGCTGGCGTGCGCGAAAAATTTGGCGTTGGGCCCGAGCTAATTATCGACTTTTTAGCGCTGATGGGTGATAAATCTGACAATATCCCGGGTTTACCTGGTGTGGGTGAAAAAACCGCTCAAGCGTTGTTGCAAGGACTTGGCTCGATCCAGACGTTATATCAACGACTGGATGACATCGCAGCACTTGGTTTTCGCGGCAGTAAGACCATCGCCAACAAGATGCGTGAGTTTCAATCGCAACTGGAGCTGTCATATAAGCTAGCAACCATCAAAACCGATGTTGAATTACCATTAAAGTTCAATGATTTACACATAAAAACACCAGACTTCAACAAGCTTTCCGAGCTGTATCAGTTGTGTGAATTTAAACGTTGGTTATCCGAAGTACAAAGTGCAGAAAAAATTAATGCCGCCAGACCCCTGCGTTCGACACCGGTGGAGGCGGGTCATTTAGCAGCCGGCAGCGCCAACTCAGCAAGTAACAACTTAGCTGCCGACAGCCCCCACAATTTAACAACCGCCTCGACTTCAGAAGGACAGCCGCCGCAACTTGACCGCAGTCGCTACCAAACGGTACTTTCCGAAGAACACTTACAACAGCTAGTGTCGCTGCTCGCAGCAACAGATTTAGTCGCATTTGATACCGAAACCACTGGCTTAGATTACATGCAAGCTGAGCTGGTCGGTATTTCAGTGGCGACTGCACCAGGGCTTGCTTGGTACATTCCGGTTGGTCACGATTATCTTGGAGCACCGCCGCAACTGAACCGCGCGCATGTATTGTCGGCGTTAAAACCTTGGCTCGAAGATGAGCGCAGCGCCAAAGTGGGTCAGAATCTGAAATATGATATGAGTATTTTGGCGCGATACCACATTGTGCTGCGTGGGATCCGGTTTGATACCATGCTCGAATCCTACGTACTCAATAGTGTCGGCAGCCGTCATGATATGGATAGCCTCGCGTTAAAATATCTAAACCATCAAACTATTAGCTTCGAAGACATTGCCGGCAAAGGTGCCAAACAACTGACATTTAATCAGATTGAGCTAGAAAAAGCTGCGGAGTACGCCGCCGAAGATGCCGATATAACCTTACAATTACACCTTGCGTTGTGGCCGCAACTTACAAAAGACCAAGGTCTCGTTCGCGTATTTGAAGACATTGAAATGCCACTGGTGCCGGTATTATCAAGGATGGAGCGCGGTGGAGTATTAATTGACGCCGAACTATTGCAACAGCAAAGTGAGTTTTTGCACAAACGTATCGGCGAGCTTGAAATTCAAGCACATGAATTGGCTGGCAAAGCTTTTAATTTATCATCACCAAAACAGTTACAAGAGATCCTATTTGGCGAACTGGGTTTACCTGTGTTGAAAAAAACGCCGACCGGGGTTCCATCAACAGCAGAAGAAGTCTTAGTTGAGCTCGCCCATGATTATCCCCTGCCCAAAGTCATCCTAGAGCATCGGACATTGGCGAAGCTCAAATCAACCTATACCGATAAGCTCCCAAAAAGCATTAATTCCAATACCGGCCGGGTGCATACCTCTTATCATCAAGCTGTTGCCGCAACCGGCAGATTAAGTTCAACCGAGCCAAATCTGCAAAATATTCCAATCCGCAGTGAAGAAGGTCGCAGAATTCGGCAGGCTTTTATCGCACCTGAAGGCAAGCGGATTCTTGCCGTGGATTATTCTCAGATTGAACTGCGAATCATGGCACATTTATCTAAAGATCAAGCGCTGCTGGATGCCTTTGCCAAAGGTCTCGATATTCACCGAGCGACCGCCGCGGAAGTGTTTGACGTTGCACTAGCTGAGGTGTCAACCGAACAGCGACGCCGCGCCAAAGCAGTCAACTTCGGTTTAATTTACGGTATGTCTGCATTTGGTTTAGCGCGGCAACTCGATATCAGTCGCAGCGAAGCTCAACATTATGTCGATACTTATTTTGCACGCTTTCCTGGAGTGCATGATTATATGGAGCGCACGCGCCAACAAGCGCATGAGCAAGGTTACGTCGAGACTTTGTTTGGTCGCAGATTATATCTTCTGGAAATTCATAGTAAAAATGTGGGCCGCAAAAAAGGTGCAGAACGAGCCGCAATTAACGCTCCGATGCAAGGTACGGCAGCTGACATTATTAAAATTGCGATGTTGGCAGTGGACCGCTGGTTGCAGCAACAGGATCAAAGTAAAATTCAGATGATTATGCAGGTCCACGATGAACTGGTTTTTGAAGTAGACGCAGCAATGCTGCCAACGTTTCAGCGCCAAATCGTCGATCTGATGCAACAAGCTGCTGCGCTTGATGTCCCACTGCTCGCGGAAGCTGGTTCCGGGATGAATTGGGATGAAGCACATTAAAATATTAAAATAATTTGAATTGGCTGGAACTACTTTCCCATTGCAACGTCTTACTGAATGTAAACATCCACCTTCCTGGTAATTCCCTTTTAGCCTCTGATTTTGCAGAGGCTTTTTCTTTTCTGCAACTCGCGTATTTATACAAATAAATTCGGTAATTTAATTACGCCCACTCGAAAAGCATCACCTAAAAGCAACTTTATGTAGTTTTATTACATAATGCGCTTGCTTTTTGAGCACGTCTGCGTAAAATCTTCGCTGTAGGGTACAGAGGTAAGATGTTCTATCTTTCAATAGAAACGGGCTTTACAGCTTGATTCTAAATAGAAAGTAGGCTTATTTAGCCGCCCCACTGCTTGCAGTGGGGCGTTTTTTTTATTCAAAAAGTGAAAATTTATTAGATTTTCTAGAGTAATTACTTCAAACGTCTGAAAATTTATGTATAATGGCGACGTCTTGCTAGCAAGACACCCTGTTGATTTGAAATTATTGATAGCTTCTCCCCGTTTGCTATGCCGGCCTCTCTCTGAGACGCCGGTTTTTCTTTTTTTGGGGATTGAAAATCATGTCTACTAAAGAAATTGCAGAAAAATATAAACTGGTTGGTTGCGAAATGCCGTAGCCGATCCATGCTAAATCGGTTTCGGCATTTCCCTCAGACTAATTTTGACATTAATTTACTCTGCAAAAGACGCGGCATCGTCTCCATCACGACGGTACCATTCGTCCAACACTTGCTCTAATTCAGTTAAGCCTTGCTTGCTCAACGAACTAAAGGTATGGACTGTGACATCACCCATAAAAGCGAGTGAAGCTTCACGTACTTCTAGTAAGGTGGTTTTACGCGCACCTTGGCTCAATTTGTCTGCTTTGGTCAGCAGTAATAACACCGATAACTGACTTTCGACCGCCCAACGAATCAATTGTTGATCCAAATCTTTTAATGGATGACGAATGTCCATCAACACCACCAGCCCCTTTAGGCTTTGGCGTTTCATTAGATATTCACCTAATGATTTTTGCCACTTGTCCTTCACTGCCAATGGCACTTTTGCAAAGCCATAACCAGGTAAGTCAATTAACCGTTTGTCATCCGCCAACCGAAAAGTATTAATAAGCTGCGTCCGTCCCGGTGTTTTACTCGTTCGCGCCAAACTATTTTGCCGCGTGAGCGTATTCAAAGCACTGGATTTACCTGCATTGGACCGCCCAGCAAAAGCCACTTCAATACCGGTATCGGGCGGCAACGCGGTAATATCCGGAGCACTGGTTAAGAAACTGGTCTGCTGATAATTAAATTTTGCTTTGTACACAACTCACTCCGACGTCAAATTTGGCTATAGTGTAGCGGATCTGATTGATCTGCAGAAGCATTAGCCGCATGAATGGGATTTTATCTGGCTTAGTTTCGTGTAAAATAGATTTAATTCTTAGGGTTGTTATCTTTTATACCTGCTTTTTGCAGGTTCACGCTGAACAGAGACGGATAAACATGAAAAAATTCGCACTTCCAGTCATGCTCTTTTTAGGGTTAGTAGGCCAGGTCTCCGCTGTTGAAGGCAATGCAGAAGCAGGCAAAACAAAATCCGCCACTTGTGCTGCATGCCACGGTCCAGACGGTAACAGCCCAACGGATATGTACCCGAAAATTGCGGGTCAACATGCGGGCTACATTTATAAACAATTAAAAGAGTTTAAAACGGGCATGGCATCTGCTGGCAAAGAAGGCCGTAACAACGCCATCATGGGCGGAATGGTTGCGGCGCTATCCGATGAGGATATGAAAGATCTGGCAGTCTTTTATGCCAGTCAAACGATGAAATCAGGCACAACCCCCGAAGATGTGGTTGAACGTGGTCAAAAATTATTCCGCTCTGGCGATATGGATCGCGGCATTGCCGCATGTATCGCCTGTCATGGACCTCGGGGCGTTGGCCATAGCTTGGCGAGCTTTCCGAAAATTTCGTTCCAACATCCTGCTTATATCAAAACACAGCTTGAATCATTCCGTAATGGCAGCCGCGCCAATGACATGAATGGGATGATGCGTGACATAGCGAAAAAATTGACTGATGACGATATCGAAGTATTGTCAAAATATATGGGCGGCCTGCATTAATTCATGCAAAGAGCAACTCATTTGACTCGCCATATGCCACAAATGATGTAAAAAACCAGAGCTTGCTCTGGTTTTTTACATCATTAAAAACAACAATCAGAGGCTCACAAATCGTCTCCGTACGCGTTACTCAGCAATGCATGATTCAACTGAATGCGCACTCGGTTTGATGGAATGGGAGCAAATGCTCATACGCCAGTTATGATCAGCTCGCCCTTTGAATAGCAACATCTACATGTTCATTCGTGCAAAACTCACTCTAGATCTGAGATATCTCGCACATACTCTGTGGGAAAATAAGCAAGAAACCAATCGCGAACAATCAACTATAGAAAAAACCACACTCTAACTAACTGATTTAATTTGACAGTATAAAATAGTTCATTTTTTTCTGGTTTTTTTTTGTACTTAACCTTGCCATTCTGCGTAATAGGTGTAAATTAAGCCTCGTTACAGCTAGTAACAATTCAACAAAATGGAATGTTTGGCACGGAAAGCATGAGTGCTTCGGTACATTGAGCAAGGCATCCTAAATGATGTCAGCGTTTTTAACGCGAACATGGAAGATTTAAAAAGTATTAGGAAGATCGCGAATAATTATTTGTATAGGGAAATGACCTAACAATATATGGAAACTGATCAGACAGGGTGTCTCACGTAAATCAGGATGATTTCAAAAAATTCAGCACCTTTTAGTGCAAATCTTCTAGCGGCGGCAAGTTTCACTTTCCGCCGTTTTGTTTTATCTGGCATTAGACTTTTGTTGCAGAGCCCGCACATTTACTGATGGTGGATGGTAGCCGGACACAGCAGATACACAGCATCAATTCAGCACCTTTCAGACGTTCTATTCAGTTAAAATTCCATTTCGCACGAAATACATAGGCAGCGTGCTGAAAACTGGTTAAAATACGCGCCCTTTTCTACAGGTAGACATTATGACTCGCAAAAAAAAATCACGTACCTCTGGTCAGCTCGGTATTCGGCATAAACCTGCAACAGAAGCCCGCCAAGAACGTGAACGCCCTGTAGAAACCAAGAAAAAAGGTGCTGGCTTAAAATCTGGCAGCCGCAACTCGGTGCAAACAGATAAAACGACTGACACCGGCAATAAAAATAAAGATCCCCGCCATGGCAGCAAAACTCCGATTTCTTTAGTAACCACGGTTGCAGAAAAGAAATTAGTGGCTCCAAAAACCGAACCAAAAGCACTACTGGCCAAAGCGAAGCCGGTTGAGATCCCACCAGAAGTAGAATTAGAGCAAATTGAGCAGGATGAAAAACTGCAAACCTTGCTGGAACGGATGGAACAAGGTGAGACGTTAACCGGTAAAGATGCCAAGTATTTTAATGCTAAAACCGCGCGTCATGCTGAATTGTTGACCCTACTTGGTCTGGACGTAGAAGAAGACGGCGACGAAGAAGAAGAATTAGACGAACTGGCTAAACTGGAACAGGTCGACTGGCGTAAAGACTTGCTCGGTGAATAACGGACGGATGATTTGATGTGGTATGCATTGTTTGGGCTGGGCGCAATCATTGTTGCCGGTCTGGCGTTTTATTTGGGGCAGTTGCTGTTTCAATTACGCTCGCAACAACAAAGGCAGCAGCAGGTTTTGCTTGAACAGCAGAAAAAGCAGGCTGAACATCAGCAATATTTGCTCGACAGCATTATTCTCATCGGTAAAGCCACATTGGAGCAACAGTGTGAATTATCGGAAGCGGCGCTGCGAATTTGGGTGCTGCTGGAAAACTTACAACCTGATTTAGCCGTTGCCAGTCGCTGGCCTGGGTTGTTTGCAATGTACGATTGTGTCAAAGCAATGCCGACACATGAAGCACGCAAACAAACTGATAAAAAAGAAATTCGCAGGCTTGATCACATCCGCCAACAGATGGAAATTGACTTAAAAAGTTCGATTGAACACGATATCGAACAATTATTGGCGTTGTTACAACAGCGGCACTAACCATACTGCCACGTCACGACTGTCGCAAAATGTACCCGCGAGCGCTGCACAGACATCTGTTTTCTCAAACAATTGTCGGTGCAGCACGCTGCCTGAGACAAGGCTTGTGGCGTACAATTTCGTTGGAATTGTCGACAGCCTTGCCATCGAGGTTAGCACCTTGCTCACAATCAATAGTTACTGCTTATAGACAACGCCAGACTTCATCACAAAATTCACTTTGCCCATCAGACTTATGTCCGAAAGTGGGTCTCCTGGGACGGCTACAATATCGGCGATTTTACCCACTTTGATACTACCGAGCGACTCGGCCATTCCCAATAGCTTGGCGCCTTCAATGGTGGCACTTTGCAGTGCAACCAATGCCGGCATACCCGCCTCGGTCATAAACACAAACTCACGCCAGTTGTCACCATGCATACCAACTCCAGCGTCCGTGCCAAAGGCAATCTTGACGCCAGCCTTGTAGGCTCGGGCGAAGGTTTGCTGGATCAACGGCCCAATCGCCGCCGCTTTCACCCGGACCATTTCTGGGAAAAAACCCGGCACTTTGGCTTTTTCCGCCACGTATTTACCGGCACTGATGGTAGGCACGTAATAAGTGCCGTATTGTTTCATCAGTGCCATAGTTTTGTCGTCCATAAAAGTGCCATGCTCAATCGAACTGACACCGGCTTTAATGGCCCGATCCATTCCTTCTTTCCCATGCGCATGTACCGCGACGGTAAAACCATAATCTTTGGCGGTATCCACAATCGACTTCAGTTCTTCATCTTTAAACTGCGCGTTCATACCACTTTTCGCCACACTGAGCACACCGCCGGTAGCGGTAATCTTAATCAAGTCGGCGCCTTCTTTGTAGCGTTGCCGCACGGCTTTACGCGCATCTTCCACGCCATTGATCACACCATCTGCAGGGGTCGGGTCGCCCATCCGCGCGTACGATACACCGTTGGTTGGATCTGCATGACCGCCGGTGGTGGCAATAGACCGACCGGCGGTAAAAATCCGTGGTCCTTCGGTGTAACCGGCATCAATAGCTTTGCGAAGTGCAGTGCTGATGTGATGGCTGTCACCCAACTCACGTACTGTGGTAAACCCTGACATGAGAGTCTTCTTAGCATAAACCGCACCACGCAGCGCCACGTCGGCCTCGTTCATGGTGAAATCTTCAGTGTAAGACGTTGGGCTACTTTGATAAGAGAAATGGGTGTGCATATCCATCAAACCTGGCAACACGGTATGCTTGCTCAGATCGATAAGCGTATCGCCACTGCCTGGTTGGCGAAAACCAGCTTCAATACCACTGATTTTATCGCCCTCGATGACCAGTGTTTGTTGACGCAAAATTTGCGAGCCTTCAGCGGTAATCACAGTTCCGGCGTGAATTAACGTCGCTGCGGGTGAAAGCAGTGGCAATAAAGCGCTGCTGCATAAGATCATTTTGATTGGTTGCATGATGATTCCTGGGTAGTGAACCTGCGACATCGGCTGGCTCTTGATTTGTGTTGTGCCTTTTGTTGGATCTTTGTGTTGGATCAAACCCTAATAAATCACAGTGCTTATACTGCTACCAGTCAAGAATAGGCGAATGCGATATGAACACCGTGATTTGGGACGAAGCTCTGATCGACAAGTACAATACCAAGGGTCCACGCTATACCTCCTACCCAACAGCGCTACTCCTTCGCACGGGTTATGCGGCCGAAAATGCGCTGCAAGCACTGACCCAAAGTGGACCTGAACTTAGTTTATATCTGCATCTGCCATTTTGCCGGCAGCTTTGCTACTACTGTGGCTGCAATAAAGTGATTAGCCGTGACCAAACAAAGGCCGATCGCTATCTACAGACGCTGGCAAAGGAAATGCAGTTTTACCAAGGTGTGACGGCCAACAAACATGTCAGCCAACTCCATCTAGGCGGCGGCACACCAACCTTTTTAGACCAGCAACAATTGCAGCAGTTAATGCAGCTACTACGTCAGCATTTTCACTTCACCCCAGACGCAGCACTGAGCATAGAAATTGACCCACGCAGCTGCGATCTCGAAAAACTTCAACTGTTACGCCAACTGGGTTTTAGCCGGGTTAGTTTTGGCGTGCAAGATTTTGATGACAAAGTGCAGCTGGCCATTCATCGCCAACAAAGTTATGCCTTGGTTGAATCCTTGGTCGTGGCAGCGAAAAAGCAGGGTTTCAGCTCGATTAATCTGGATTTAGTCTACGGTTTACCATGGCAACAGCCGGATAGCTTCACCACCACTTTGCAACAAGTTATTGCGTTGGACCCGGATCGGGTTTCTCTATTTAGCTACGCCCATTTGCCAGAACGATTTGCGGCGCAGCGCAAAATACCAAGCGCAGCACTGCCGGATGCAAGACAAAAACTGGCGCTGCTGGCGCTGGCAGTAAACCAACTGACGGCGGCCGGTTATCAGGCCATTGGCATGGACCATTTTGCCAAAGCACATGACAGCCTCGCCATTGCACAACGTGAAGGCACGCTCAAACGCAACTTCCAGGGTTATACCACCGACAACTGTCACGCGATGCTTGGCCTTGGAGTCTCTGCTATTAGCCAAGTCGGCAATCAAATTTGGCAACAGCAGAAAGAGTTAAATCAGTATTACCGCCTGCAAACCGATATCGGTCACAGTATTGATAAAGGAATGTCGTTAAGCCTTGATGATCAGATCCGTGCCGATGTCATTGCCGAGCTGATGTGTAATTTTCAGCTGCATACCGACTCATTTGCCCATAAGTGGCAGATCAATTTCCAGCAGTACTTCGCCACAAGTCTCATTCAGCTAGCCTCTTGTCAGCAAGATGGCTTGGTCCAGCTCACTCCACAACAATTAACGGTTACCCCGTTAGGTCGGCCTTGGGTCAGAGTCATTGCAGCCTGTTTTGACGCCTATCTGTTGCCCCAAAGTCAGCAGTATTCACAAGTTGTTTAAATGGGTTCATCTGCCAAACCCAAACTGAATTGGTAGCCGCCACTTTGCAGCACAAAGTGGCGCTGTCCATCAACAAGCTGCAAACTCGCTTGCTGCGCTAACTGATAAAACACCGACCGGTTAAATTTAGCCGTCAAACCACGCGGCAATTGCAGATAAGGCAACAATAATTCCGAGCTAGGTTCAGCCTGCAGCACGACCGGATGTTCAAAACCGATGAAATAGTCGGCGCCTAAATTACTGGTCATCTGCAGTACCGGCCCGAAGTCGCTGTCATGCCATTGCCAATTGACCAGCACAAAGGGCGCATCATCAACCGAGATCCCCACTTCTTCCACTGGCGTCGTCAGCACGTATTGGTCATTTTTGCGTTGTAATACCGAACTGAAAAGTTTAACTAATTCAATCCGTCCTATCGGGCTATGCTGGTAAAACCACTGACCTTCGCGGTCGATGTGGATTGGAATTTCACCGCAATAAGGCGGATGCCAGGATTCCAATGGCGCATGCCGGCCTTGTTGTAACTGTTGTTGCAGCAGAGAAAGATCCATAAGGCAGCTCCCAAGGGTTAGGTCTTTGTTTCTGAATGTTTGCATGGCTATGGCGCATGCAGCACAAGCCGAATAGCCGGTTACTCATCGGTTTTACACTGACCAAAACCGCACAATCAGATTGTTTCGCGTTATGATATTAAAGCCGGAACGAACAGAACAGCAATTGAATGAGTTCGTTTAACGTGAACCATCACAGGAAGGAGCAACGTTTTTGCTAAACCAAATTTTAGAATATATCGAAAAAAATCAAGATACGATCATTTCAACCGCGATAAATCTAACCATAGCCATTGTCATTTTTTATGTCGGCCGCTGGTTAGCGCGTGGGGTCTCTGCACTGGTTGGAAAAGCCCTCCTGCACCGTAAAGTCGACCGTGCTGTGGTGTCATTTTTAACCAGCATTGTTTATGCCGCCATCTTAATTGCCGTCACCCTGATTGCACTATCGCATCTTGGTATCCAAACCGCCTCATTTATTGCCATCTTAGGTGCTGCCGGTTTAGCCATTGCGCTGGCGCTGCAAGGTTCATTATCTAATTTTGCCTCTGGTGTACTCATTATTGTGTTTCGACCGTTTAAAGCCGGTGATTTTGTCGAAGTTGCCGGTGTCAGCGGTGTTGTCGAGCGGATTGATATTTTTCAAACCATTTTTAAAACCGGGGATAACAAAAAAATTATTGTGCCAAACTCGCAAATTACCGGCGGCGCTATTGTGAACTACTCCGCTGAGCCACGGCGGCGGGTTGATTTGACGATAGGCATCAGCTACGACTCGGATCTGCGCAAAGCGAAACAACTACTACAAGATATTGTCGCGGCGGATATCCGCATTCTAAAAGATCCGGCGCCCGTGATCGCCGTCAGTGCACTGGCCGATTCGTCGGTGAATCTGATTGTGCGCTCTTGGGTCGAGGCCGCCGACTATTGGCAGGTTTATTGGGACACACTGGAACAAATTAAACTGACATTTGATCAAGAAGGCATTGAAATCCCGTATCCACAAATGTCATTACATCTGAAAAAAGAGGACAAACCATGAAACTAAACATTCCACTGCTGATATCTACTTTATTTATTTTCAGCTGTGCCAGCCAGGCCGAAGAGATCGTCAAACCATGGTCAACATCGGCAGAGCTTGGCGCGATTGCGACCTCTGGCAATACCAAAGGCACTTCAGTGACCGGCAAAATTGACAGTAAACAAGAGCTGGAAAAATGGAGTAACGAATACGCCTTTGCTGCTTTTTACAAAGAAGATGAACTGACCAATGCCAACGGCGACAAAGTCTCTGAAAAATCTGCCGAGCGCTTTTTTGTCTCTGCCAAAGGCGGTTACAAGCTAGATACCGATCACGCTAAATTGTATGTGTTTGGCTCATATACCGACGATACTTTTGGGGCTTATACAAAATATGCATTAGTGTCGGTAGGTTATGGCGACAGGCTCTATCAAGATGACAGCAAAACTCTAGAAGCTGAAATTGGTCCTGGTTATTACACCGGCCACACTTCCGACGAGTTCACCGAAAATGGCACCATGATTCGTGCGGCGGCTACGCTGAATTGGAAATTGTCTGACACCGCTGATTTTAAACAAACTCTGAGTGTCGAATTGGGTGAAAATAACACCAGAAGTGGGGCAGAATCGTCAGTGAGTGCCAGAATTAATGGCAAAATGCAGATGAAAGCCGCATTTTTGGTACTCAATGATAGCGATGTCCCGGTCGGTAAGAAAAAAACTGACACCCAAACATCGCTCACGCTGGTGTATTCATTCTAATCTCAATCAATCTTTCGCACACTCAATCAATTCGCTCTGCCAGCTAGCGCGTCTACGGCCAGGTTAAATCCGGTGTAACAACACTGGATTTAACCTGCACACTTTTGGCATAACATCCTTTCACCCTGAGTTTGTGGTCTTTCCAACGACTTGAGCTAAGCTTAATTTTGTAAACCGCAGCATAACAATATCTATACTACTGCAGCACTTAACTGACAGTCTGTCGGCCATTTTCTGGTATCGGCATCTTTACAGTGAATGAAGTTCTTAACAGGAAGCCAAACGCGATGGCGGAATACAGGACAGCTGATCCAGACAAAGCGCCAACCGGCGGCGTGTACCCGTTGCTGGCAATGGCACTCTTTGCCGTACTGGTTAGCTGCTGGCTCACCGAGTTTGATCTATATCTGACGTCACAACTTATACCCGCAGATCAGGCCGCGCAGCTGCACCTGTATCATGGCTGGTTATTGCTTGGTGTTTCATTGTGGTTAATGAGCTGGCTTTATCTGCAACGTCGCCACTATGAACAGCGTGCAATAGCAGCGCATCACCGTTTTGACAGCACCTTCGCACAATCGGCAGTTGGCATGGCGCACGTCAGCAACGAAGGTGATTTTCTGCGGGTCAATCAGCGATTTGCCGCGATGTTGCAATACGATACCGAAGCCTTGCTTGGACGCAGCTTTCATGATGTCACTCACCCAGACGATTTAGCCGACGATTTGCTGAAAGTTGAAGCGCTCAGCCAAGGCAGCATTGATCACTATGATTTGGAAAAACGTTATCGCCGACGTGATGGCAGCTATTTTTGGGCCAATTTGTCGGTCTCAATGCAACCAGCAACAAGTACCGAGTCTGCATTTTTTGTTGCCGTCATTGAAGATATTGACGCCAAAAAACAAGCGATGTTGGCGCAAGAATCTAGCGTCGCTCAGATCAAATTACTGCTCGATGCCACCGGTGACGCCATTATCGGCATCGCTGCCAATACCGATATCACCTTTGTCAATCAAGCCGCACTAAAGCTGCTGGGATATAAAACAATTTCCCAGCTGCTCGGTTTACCCATGCTCACCCTCATCGCCAAACACAAAACCGCATTGGCGGCGTGGCGTGATATCGCCGTATTAATAGAAAAACCAGCGCCGTTGCAAGGAGAACACGATTTACTCGTTGACCGCCACGGCAATGTTTTACCCTGCGCTTACCGGGTGATGCCGGTACCACAGTCGGAGGACGGCACCGTGCTGGTTCTGTGTTTTCAGAATATTCGCGAGCGCCGGCAACAATTACTAAAACAGCATGCCAAGACTCACTTATTACATCGACTGCTGGAGAATGCACCCATTGACGAGTTGTTGACCGAATTGGTGCATTTTGTTGAACAACAACTACCCACATTAAAATGCTCGGTGCTCCTAGCTGATTTGCCGAATCAACTACTGCGGCTCGCTGCAGGCCCAAGCCTACCCGACGAATACAATCAGCAGGTTGATGGCTTACCCATTCGTTATGGGAATGGCTCTTGTGGCACCGCGGCCGCCTCCGGTAAGCCGGTGTTTGTCAGCAATGTACGCACTGATTTATTGTGGCGAGACTTTCAGGCTTTGGTACAACCTTTTGACTGGCTGCAAGCATGTTGGTCAACGCCTTTTTTTAATAGCCAAAAAACGCTGCTTGGGACTTTTGGCATTTATTCGGCACAAAACCGCGAACCGAACGCCGACGAACTGGACTTGATCCAGTTTACCGTCAGTTTGGCTGCTTTTTTAGTCGAACGGAGTGATGCCAAAGCTCGGTTCGATTTATTGTCAAAAGCGGTGGAGCAAAGCCCGATCGCGATGGTTATTTGCGATGCTGGCGGCCACATTACTTATGTAAATCATCAATTTAACCATCTGACAGGTTTGCAATCTGACATCGTTGTCGGTCAGCAATTGATCAGTATTTACCCGGTTGCTTTGCAACCAACGATTACAGCAGCAATGCAACAAGTGATCGCCGGCAAGGAGCTCGCCCAAGGTCAGTTGGAAGTGGTAGGTGCCGACGAGCAGGTTTATTGGCAAAAATATTGTTTGCGCGCAATCGTCAATCAAAAACAGGAACTAAGCCACTTACTATTGGAAATTGAAGACATTACGGTACAAAAACGTGCCGAACAGCAATGGATGGAAAGTGAATTACGCTTTCGTACTTTACTCGACAATACACCAGAAATTTCAGTGCAGGGTTATGAAGCGGATGGCACAACCTTTTACTGGAATAAAGCCAGTGAGAAAGTTTATGGCTATAGCCAAGAAGAAGCGATTGGCAACAACCTGCTGGATTTGATCATTCCACCGCAGATGCGCGAGGGAGTCAAGCAAGCCATTGCCACGATGGCAGCCACCGGCGTCACCATTCCTTCCGAAGAATTATCACTGCAACGTAAAGATGGCAGCATGGTATCGGTTTACTCAGGTCATGCGGTGGTAAAACTGAAAGACCGGCCGGCGCAAATTTTCTGCATGGATCTCGATTTAACGGAACGGAAAAAACAAGATGAAGCGTTGCGGTTATCCTCGGCGGTGTTTAACAGCAGCCGTGAAGGGATTGTCATTACCGATACCTGCCACAGAATCATTTCGGTGAATCCGGCACTGATCCAACTGTTTGGCTACAGCGAGCAGGAGCTTATCGGCCAAACAATGACGATGCTGCGATCGGGCAGACAGAGTCAGGAGTTTTATCAGCAAATGCTAAGCATGCTCGAGGAGCAGCATTACTGGCAAGGTGAAGTGGTCAATCGGCGTAAAGATGGCGAATCCTTGCCGCTACAACTGAGTATTAGTGCGGTCTTTGATGATCAGCAACAGGTCAGTCATTATGCCGCCATATACACCGACCTATCACATATTCGGGCGACTGAAGCAGAAATGGCCTTTTTGTCCGATCATGATGAACTGACCTATTTACCCAATCGGCATTTGTTTTTACAACTCGTCGAGCAAGCGTTAAAAGTCGCGCGCCGCGATAGCACCGGTTGTGCTGTATTAGTACTCGATTTAGACCATTTTAAAGACGTCAACGACAGCTATGGCCATGTTCTTGGCGACGAACTTCTGCTGCAGGTCGCACATAAGTTAAAACGTCTCTGCCGCGATATTGATATACTGGCAAGGCTTGGTGGTGATGAATTTGCTATTTTAGTGACCGAGCTGCAATCGCCGGAAGATGCCGCCAGAGTCGCGGTGAAACTACTGCATGACCTCAGTCAGCCATGGTTGTTGGCCGGACAATACGAAGTGACTTTGGGGGTTAGTATCGGCATCAGTGTCTACCCGCAGCATGCCGATAGCACACTGAGTATGTTACAGGGTGCTGATGCAGCGCTCTACAAAGCCAAAGCGGCGGGTCGAAATACCTATACCTTTTTCTCCGATGAATTCACGCAAACGGCTCGCGACCGGCTGCAGATGGAAGCCAATTTACGCAAGGCGCTGCGACTTGATCAACTGAAGGTGTTTTACCAGCCACAAATTGAAATTTACAGTGGCCGGATCATTGGCGCCGAAGCTTTGGTGCGCTGGTTTGATCCGGAACAAGGTATGATCCCACCGGTTCGTTTTATTCCAGTCGCAGAAGCTTGCGGACTTATCAATGACATTGGCCGTTTTGTCTTGCAGGAAACCTGCCGGCAGGGGCAACAGTGGTTACAGCAAGGTTTGCCAAAAATCACGCTAGCGGTCAATGTGTCGCCGATCCAGTTTAAACGTTTTGATATGCACAGATTAGTGACCGACACTTTAGCAGAAACAGGATTTCCACCGCACTCGCTCGAATTAGAACTTACCGAAAGCGCGCTGATGGACAACGAAGAAGCGGTGATAGCAACGCTGAATCAGCTGCGAGATCTTGGCATCCGACTGGCGATCGATGATTTTGGCACTGGTTATTCGTCTTTGGCTTATTTGAAGCGCTTTCCAATGGATGTATTAAAAATCGATAAGAAATTTATCGATGATATTCCAGATAGTCGCGATGACATGGAAATTGCCACCGCTATTATTGGCATCGCCCACACTCTAGGCTTTAAAGTGCTCGCCGAAGGCGTCGAAACCGCAACTCAATTAGAGTTTTTACGCCAGAAAAATTGTGACCACTATCAAGGGTACTACTGCAGTCCACCGGTGCCTGCCGATAAGTTCGAATTATTATTACAACAACAAATGCATAACACTCTCAATCTGACGTCACCGGCCTGACGATAACGTTGCAAAAGGCCGTTGCGACAACGCTATGGGTGTTCAATTTGTATACAAAGCTGGCGCACTCGCAGCTAAAATTATGCTGTGGTTGAGTAAAAGTCTGACGCCGTGAAAAGCACGCATAAGCGGTTAGTAGTGGCTTGTTCTCAAAACAAAAAACGGATCTTGGATCTTACAACTAAAAGCCATACCCTGCAGATTCGCCAATCATTAAATAAAAATAACAATACCGTTATTTTTCAATAGGTTGAGCAAAACATTTAGGCTGATGATCTTGATCAAATTAACGCTAGAAATTTGGTGACGACCTGCGAATAACCCATCTATAGTTAATAGCTTTTCGCGAAAAGTAACTGAAAAAATATTGTGCCGTTATCGCATTGTTCCTGTGACCAATTTGCTGATATTGCGTAAAAATGGTACTTTAGAGACGAATAAAACTTGAGCTCATAAGATGGAAGGAAGAAAAAAAATGACTAAATTAATTAAAACAATATCTAGTGTAGCCCTTGTGGTTTCCTCGGTATTTTTAGCCAGTGGCTGTGCTACGGCAAAAGTTGAAGTCCCGAATACAGCATTGTCTACCGCTAAAGAAGCGTTATTAAAAGCGCAACAGCCTGATATTGTAAAAGTAGCCCCGTTGGATATGCGAATTGCTCAAGAGCGTTTAGAGATGGCGCAAGATGCTTATCGCAATGGCGACTACGCCGCAGCAGACCGTTTTGCACAGGAAACTCTTTTAAATGTGCAGATCGCGGAATCTAAAACGTTAAAAGCGAAAGTGCTGAACGCCAAAAATGACTTACATGACACCGTGAATGTACTGAAAAAAGAAATCAGTCGTAATTAAAACGATCTCATCTAAGTTGAATTTATTTTATGGAGAACCCTATGACGCCTTTTAACGTGTTAAACCGCAAGTTTTTATTAAATAGTTTCGCAATCGCCAGCCTGACTTTAGCTGGTTGTGCTGCGATGACAGAACAACAGTCAGCATTTGACGGGGTTGAAAATCAGTTATCCACTTTAAGCTCTAATGCAGATGCTCAAGAATTAGTACCAGTCGCCATTTACGAAGCTGAAAAAGCTATCAAAAATGCAAAAAAATCATTTGAAAGCAAAACGGCTTCAAGTGCACAAAATCACTTAATTTATGTTGCAGATAAAAAAGTCCAATTAGCTCAGCTTGAATATGAAACCAAACTCGTTGAACGTCAGCACGCTGACCTCATCAAAGAGCGTGAAGATATCATTATGGCTGCTCGCGTTATGGAACTGGCGAATGTACGTGGTGAAGCGCGTGCATCTCAACTGGAAGCCATTGCTAAAGCGGAAGAGCTAAAAGCAAAATTATCAACAGTGCAACGTAACTTGTCAGAAAACAGTGCAAAACTAGCTGCAAATGAAGCGATGGCATCGGGCTTACAACAAGAGAAATTAGCTGCAGAATCTAAAGCTGCCGCACTGATGTCACAGCAGCAAGCAGCTGATGCCAAATTTAAAGCTTTAGAAGCGAGAATGGCTGGTATCGAAACGCAGCGTACATCTCGTGGTTTGGTTGCGACGATCAACGGCGTTGTATTTGATACGGGTAAAACCACCATTCATGCCGGTGTCGCTCGCTCATTAGACCCAATCATCGAAGCATTGCAAGAAAACACTGAATTGCAGATTACTATCGAAGGTCATACTGATAATGTCGGTAATGCGGATTTTAATCAGCAGCTTTCTGAAGGTCGCGCTGCTGCGGTAAAAGCGTTGTTCGTCAGTAAAGGAATTAACGCGAACCGTATCATGACCGCTGGCTTAGGCTTAAATTATCCTATCGCCACCAATGCCACTGAAGCTGGTCGGCAACGTAATCGCCGTGTTGAAGTTATTTTCAATAACTAATTGAATTGATGAAGGCCTTTTGTTTGGCAATTGGCCTTTTCAACCTAGGAGCACTATCTATGAAACTCTCTTATCTTGCTACGGCGATGCTCGCACTACTGGTAACTTCCGCTCAAGCAGACCAAAGATTTAGCTATGACTATGAGCCAACGCCTTTAGAAGAAGTCTCAGTTTCTGATTTATATTTTGGCGGTAGTTACGGCACGGCAAAAAGCCATGAAGTTTCTAACAATGAAAATGCATGGCAAGCCTTTACTGGTGTGACCTTGTGGCGAACGATCGGTATTGAAGCCGGTTACGCTGATTTAGGTCAGCATGTTGTGTTTGGCAATATTGCGGATGCGACGAGCACTTATGCGCGCTTACCCATTAATCTACCGATAGTCGAAAAATTATATTTTAGCGGCAATGCCGGTTGGAACCTTTGGGATGCGAATAGTGTGGCAAGCACCATCCAAGACTCTGATGGCAACGATAGAACTTTTGGTGCCGGTTTACACTATCGTTTTGATCACAACATGATTGCTCGTGTTGGGTTGCAGCGGTTTTATTTAGCTGATGAATATATCGACCTTGCAACGGTTGGTATCGCAGTTTACTTCTAAGCAAGCAGCAACAGAGCCAGCCATTGGCTCTGTTTTTATTTTTTGTCCTCGGTTGTTCAGCCGAACAAGATGATTCCCGCACACCTGCAGATGTTTTACTCAAATCGCTGTAGCAGTGGCCGCCTCAATCAATACGTCCTTTTATTCAACACACGGGGTTATGGCTTCGTGCTCGGCGTATAGGATCTGCTGTCGCTCATGCTCAGTCAGAATGCCGATAAAAGGCGTTCGACGGCGATATTTACACACCTGTGGCTCCATACTTAGCACCCCATCACGGAACTGGCTGTGTTGCCCAACCTCCAACAACAAACAACTCCAATATAAATATTCTGCATGCCGTATTTGACCCGCGGCCAATCGCGGCTCGAGACATTGTTGTACTTGTAAACACAAGGTCGCGTCCTGCTCAATTTTCTCAACAATTTTCTGATGTAACCGCCAAATCTGCATATCCTGTACTTGCTGCGACTGGCTTTTCAGTCTTGAATGCTGGCGATTTTTCGCCGGACTTAATGTTCTTGCAGTCATACTTGTGGGTACCTTTGCTCAAAATGACCGATTGAAAAAGTTAACATCAATAACGAGCACCGAGCACTAAAACGAACACGAAGCCGAGCACTTTAGATATATGAACTACGCTCGCAGGCATCGTTCAGTTTACGCCCAACGAAGCGCCACCTACATAATAAGCAAGCATGCTTTAGCGATCAAAGGCTCTGGGTCGAGTTTCCGGCCAGCAGAATGCAAAAACCCCAGTGTGCTACTGGGGTTTTTTATTTTGCTAAGCCAGGATGGCTTAGCGGGTCGACATTAAATTAGAACGCGACTGAAACGCTTAAGCGCATATAACGCGGGTTTTCGAAGTCTGACGGTAAGCCATAATCTGGATCTGCCTCACCAATATCAATGCCGGTAACAGCATCAGACGATGAATAACGTTCAGCAATTTCATTCACTTCAAGCACTTTGCGGGTATTGAGTAAGTTAAACACATCGGCACGCCATGTGACTTCTGCACCCATAAAGTCACTCATATACTGTAGGGACAAATCGATGCTGTAATTGCTTGGCGTGGTACCTAACGAACCACGTGGCACTAACTTACCATCTTTGTAGAAAGATTCAGCACCATAATAAGATGCGAAAACGTCAGTCGCATGATAACCAAAGGCATTTTTCGGACGACCTGATTTCCAGCGGAAATTAACACCAGCCGTCAAATCTTCCATAATGCGGTATGAGCCGAAAACTTTCACCTGATGACGGCGATCGTTTGGCAGATTACCGTATGCACCATCGGTTAAGCCTGGTTGGTCAAAGTTAGTGGTTAAACCAGCATCATCCTGTTCATTATCTGAACGAACAAAACCTTCACTGTTACCCCAGTTATGCGACCAAGTGTAAGTCGCATCTAACATCCATATTTCATCCCAACGACGATTGATATTAAAATCGATAGCCGCGTACTTACGTGTCGCTTCAGGGTAACCTAAATCTTCCGCAGAAATGGTATAGGCTTGGTTCTTCAACGGACCACTGCCATCCGGATCGGTGGTGATGGTGACTGGCTTGCCTGGGTTGGTTAACACATAGTAGTGGAAACCGTCACACAGGGTACATTCGGCGCCAAAATCACGCACCAACATGTCGTTGAAACCTTTATCAATAGCGACGTCTTCTAAGGTGCTTTTCAGATCACGATAAGTACCTTTCACGCCGAATGACCAATCGCTGTCAATCATGCCGTGATAACCTAAGATGAACTCATCTTGATACATCGGATCGATATTCGCATTCACCGTTTCTTTGGTATTTTTCAAAGTACCATCAGCAAAGACCTGCAGCGTCGAAGTCGCATCACCTAAAGTAGGAATAAAGGTTGTCGGGTCAATCGCTGTAACGCGGAAGTTTTGACGGGTATAAAGTTCATCACCTGCCAAACGGATGTTGGTATTGGTGGCCACTGGCAAGTAATAACGACCATAGTTTGCAAAAATTTTGCTATCGCCGCTTCCAGTCGGATCAAAAACTAAACCCAAGCGTGGTGCCAATTGATTATCAACGTCAACAAAAGCAATGCCGGCTTTGTTGTAGTTCACAAATGCCTCATTACGCACACCGAGATTCAAGGTTAATTGATCGGTGACGCGCCAAGTATCGGTGATGTAATACGCGTTGCTATCGGTACTGAAATCACCGCTGTTGGTATAAATTTCCTTACGGACGATGTTACAACCAACGGCTTTTTCTTGCTCCAATGCTGCGGCATCACAACCTTGGTAACGGTAAGAAACACCGCCGGCCCGTTGGGTATTTTCAATCGCACTCATTTCTTCACGGTCGATACCAAAACGTAACGTGTGATCACCTAAGTAGTAATCAAAATCTATCCGCAGCGCTTTACGTTCATCTTCTTGTACCGATGGTGTTGCCAAACCCCAAGAGCCCAGATTGGTGCCGGTGAAGCGTTCGAAAATCATCGGTGTATCACCAAATGGCGACGCACCTACGTTCACGTTACTGTAGTTGGCTTTATTGACACCATAGTTCACTGCCATCGTAAAGTCGTCGGTTAACACGCTGGTGTATTTTAACGCCCACGTTTTACCGCCACGTTTTAAAATATAATCACCACGGTAAGACTTCAGCTGATCTTCATCAACATTATAGTTGTAGCGAGAAGTATCTAAATCACTGGAAGAGTCAAACGCAGTGAATTCTAAAATGTTGTTTTCATTGATATAAAAGTCAAATTTACCCGCAGCAAATAAGTCAGAAGAGTCACGATAGAAGAAACTTGACTGAGTTGCATAGTCGGCAGTGCGTTCTTTTTGATTCAACAACACAAAATAGAACAACCGATCTTCAATCGCGGCGCCGCTCGCCCACACGTTGATATTGGTTAAATCGTCTTTATCTTGACTGTTTACTTCGTAAAACTTACTGCCCGCTTCCGCAATGGCCGCAGCATCGGTACGTAATGAGTCTTTTGCGGTACCACGTAAACTATCTGGCTCAAAAAATACACTGGCACCGGCTTTAAAATCATTGGTACCACGTTTGGTGGTGGCATTTACAACACCGCCGGTCGAGCGGCCGAATTCAGCTGAATAACCACCGGTTTTTACTTCAAAACTATCATAGAGTTCAAATGGCACATCGGCGCCGCCCAAACCATTTCGGAAGTTGGTGATATTCATACCGTTGAGGTAATAAGCATTTTCACCGACTGAAGCACCGCCAAACGAAGCGAAATTACCAAAACCACGGTCACCTTGGGTGGTGCCAGGAGCCATTAATGCAATGGAGGTAATATCACGGCTGATTGGAATACGAGAAATCATCGCCTGGTCGACAACCATCACTGCTTCGCTCGATGAAACATCGATAGTTGCAATACGGTTTCCGACGACGTTGATACGCTCAACATCCGAACTGCCAACGGCATTTAACGCTAAATCTAACTGAGTGTTGTTACCCATGTTGACTTTTACGTTTTCCAATTTGGCCATCAGGTAACCATCTTTTTCAGCTGTTACCATATAATTGCCGGTTGGTAACAATGGAAAACGATATGTACCGTTCGCGTTGGTGGTAATGCGACGCTCTAAACCGGTGTCTTGGTTTTTAATTACAATGGTTGCGCCCGCTAAGCTTTCGCCAGTCGCTGTTCTTGCTGAACCCGATACATAACCAGAAGACGCAGAATCTGCAGCAACGGCAATATGCGAAACAGACCCTAATACGACCGACACGGCAATCGCGCACAACGACCGGCTAAACTTGGATTGTTTTATTGTTTTTGTCATTCAAAGCTCCATTTATTTTTATTGGTTTAGAGAGTGCTGTTATTCTCTCCAACTTTAATGTAACCTCCCAACTTCTTAAAAGTAAACCCATTAAAGAAACATTCTGTTACAAATTCAACCAGAAAAAATGACTAAAACTCTCTGTTTTTCGGTACAAATCCGCTCACCAATGGTTTGAATGACCGCTTACAACATTCTCTTGCGCAGCACCTCTCTTAACAGAAACCTTATAATTTCTTTTTTGCAACAATAAGCCTTCAACTTTGCGCTTGCCATCCATGCCGTCACAACTCGCGCCATACGTAGCCAAAACCGGTAATAAAGTCCCGATAAATGACGCTTACTAGCACCCCGAATGTTAATTTTGATCGAGCTAATTCACAAATGTAAAGATAACTGAACATTTTCCGCAACAGCTATCCATTTAATTTCGTCGCATCGCCGAAGATCGACAACAAAAAACTGTTACGCGCTAAGATGCTAGCGTAATCATCCTAACCGCAGGTCAGCCGCAAAGCAGCACAACTTATTGTTAATACTGGTCAGTTGGCATCAGAACTTCTATTTACCCAGTGCAACCTGCTACATGACAGTAAGCATTCGCAACCAAACAACATCAATGGCATGACACAACCACAGCCGCAGGTTGTTTGACTGTCGACATCCAGGGCAGATGCCCCGCGGGGTGGTCTTTTGTGCCAAGGTGTAAAAAGTACGGATAGGCTGGCGCTAGGCCAGCTGTGGTAACTCACTAAACAGGCAACTTTGATTACGTCCATTATGTTTTGATTGGTACAGGGCACTATCTGCCTCTGCCAGCAAGGAATGCCAAGGCGTATGTAAACCACCACTGGCCACACCCACACTGACCGTTAATTTTACTTGGGGACAGTCCAGCAGCGTACTTTGCTCAATTTGACTGCGAATGCGCTGTGCAATCTGCAGCGCTTCGGTTGTGGTAGTTTCCGGTAAACAAATCAGAAACTCCTCGCCGCCATAGCGGAACATTAAATCGTATGGCCGCAGCTGTGCAGTAGCGACTGTTGCGACGTGGCAAATGGCAGCGTCACCAATGATGTGGCCATAACGATCGTTCACTTGCTTAAAATAATCGATATCAAACATCAGAAAGCTGCACGCCTTGCTTACACGTTGGCAACGTTGCACCTCGGCATCAAGTTTTTGTGCCAGCGCATTGCGATTAAAAATGCCGGTGAGCGGATCACGTTCTGACGCATGCTGCAGCGCCAGTTGTTGCTGGCGTTTCACCAACAAAATACAGCCGCTGAAAATAACCAGCTCAAAAGCGACCAAACCAAAAAAACCTAGACTATGCAGCAGTTGTTCACTGATGCCGAGGTCAACATGCAGCTGATTGGCTACCAATACCGCCCAGCGCAAACTAAACTGCGCTGCATTCAAACCAAACGCCAGTGCAAACAACAGGTACACAGAGTGCAGTGGTTTTTGCCAATGCCGCAGCAGCAACCCAAGGCTTAATAGGCTAATCGTCGCAATAATAGGGAAATTTAACAGCAGGCGGTTGCTCAGAGAAGCCTGAGCAAAGTCGCTGAGATTGGCTGCATACACTAGCATCACCACGCCAACCAGCCAAAATGGCGCTATCGGTCGTTGCACATGCTGGCAAAGCCCAGCCAAAAGCAACAAATGAAAGCCGATCGTACAAGTGTTCGCACCCGCGGGTGCCAACCAATAAGGCAGCTGATCTGTCGTCAAAAACAACACACCTAACGAAGCGTTGAGCAGTAAAAAAATGCCAGCGAAGGTCCAATATTGAAGGTATTGCGGTTTGGCTTCATTACGGTACAGCAGCCACAGCATTGAACTGGCGGCCAACGCAATATAGAGATTGACGAAGTTTAAGGTTAAAACATCCATTTAAAAGATCATCCTTGGCGATCGAAGCATTACATTAGCACAGCTGTATGCTAAACAGACAACCTTGAAGTTACATCGCAAACATCAAGCCTGCGTATAAACCACGAATGCAGATCTAGATCAAATCTTAAGAAAATATGCAGGATTAGGCACTTGAGCTTTTTGAGTGCGACTATTCGTTAACCTATCGTCAGCAAGCCCTACTCATTTATTTGCCCAAAACATGAGGTTGGATAAATAGTAAATAAACCATGCTATTACACTGACGATGACATAAGCGGCAAAATGAACGGGGATAATGAAGATCCAGCCAACATCGGACAATGCATCCGCAGTCGCAGCAAAGTAAGTATCAAATAGCATTCCAAGATAAATGATCGTAAAAATGATCGAGACCCCGCAACCCGAGTAATCTAAAAAATAGACAAATTGCTGTTGACGACCACTGATATCAGTCACCAGCACCGCCATTAAAAAAGGGATTGCCCCCAGTAAAAACCACCAAGAGTAGTGCACTGTATAGCAGCCGCTGATGAGCAAAAAAACCAACAATGCTGCGATTGAAATCCAATACATGATTTTTTTGAATATCTTATCGCTCAACCATGGCATCACAGGCTCTCCGTTCTTTAATCTGGTATTGAAACCATGGTGTCAGGCCTACACAGCAGACATACAAAGATACGCCATCAAGTTTACAACCAGCCCTTTTGCTGGGCAATGCGCGCCGCATCGATGCGGTTGGCGGCATTAAGCTTAGCCATCGCTTCGGATAAATAATTGCGTACTGTGCCTTCGGCGATAAATAACATACCGGCGATTTCAGCGGTGCTTTTACCTTCCCCCGCTAGGCGCAAGGCGCGGCGTTCTTTGTCATTGAGTGGGTCAGTTTCACCTAGGGCCAATAACGCTAATTCGCTGTCGATCACACGTTTACCGGCCATCACTTTGTCCAGCGCCAAAAGCAAATCGCTGACCGGCGCGTCTTTGAGTAAAAAACCACTGACGCCGCAGTCCAGCGCGCGTTTGATATAACCGCTGCGGCCAAAAGTGGTGATCACCACCACTTTGGTTGCGCTTTTTTGCTGTTGCAGCCAAGCCGCTAGTTCTAAACCGCTACGGCCGGGCATTTCAATATCGGTCAGCAGTAAATCAAAAGCCTGCGTTTTTAACAGCGCCAGCGCCGCATCCCCATCGGCCGCCTCGACAATCTGATGTGGGCTACTTAAGGTAATTAACGACGCCAATGCGCCCCGCACCATCGCCTGATCTTCAGCTAGTAAAATCCGCATTCACACTTTTCCTTTGGGTAGCCAAATCTGTAACTGACAGCCTTGGTCTAAGGTGTAGTCTAGTTTCGCCTGCAGCACCTCTAACCGTTCTTGCACGCCGGTCAGACCGTTGCCAAAGCCAAGCTGCTGCACTTTACCATTGTCGCTGATCTGACAATGCCAGCCGCTGGCATCTTCGGTGAACTGAATGCTGCAACTGTCCCCTTTACTGTGGCGTAAAATATTGGTCACCAGTTCGGTCAGCACTAAAATCAATGCTGATTCTTCGCGGGCTGCCAGTTTCGGCACTTCACCACTGAGTTGCACGGCAAAACCGTGCTCTCGCAAGCGCTGCGCTAAGCCAGACACTTCAGCCAGCAAGCCTTTATGCTTATAACCGGACACCGTTTGGCGCACCTGCGATAACGAATCACGGGCAATTTGTGCCAGCTCCGTTAGCTGCAGCTGGGCGTTTTCTGCTTGATTGGCTTTAAGCAATGCATTGGCCAGATCGGCTTTGAGGATAATTGACGACAGGCTATGGCCCATAATGTCGTGTAAATCCCGCGCAATCCGCTCGCGTTCAACCATTTGTGCCAATTGCGAAATTTCTTCCTGACTTTGTTGTTTTTGCCGAACATGAAGTTGGCGTAGCTGTTCTAAATAGCCAAACAAGCCAACGCCCAGCAACAGCACGGCGCCATACAGCAGGAAATAAGGACCTTCGAACTGTTGCCACCATTGCAACACCGCCATCAGCGCCAACACCAGTGTCATCAACAGCAGCGCAATGCGCGGCCGAAAGGCAAAACCGATAAAAAATCCACAATAGGCAAACATGGAAATAGAACCAGGATTCCACGGGGTGACAGCCGTTGCAATCAGCAACATAAAGAGCAGCGGGCGCCAAATCGCATGGTGATTGCATTGATATGCCCAAAAATAGCAGGCAATAAATAACCCCAGTGCGGTCAACAAGCCAGCAATTTGCCAGGGCGGGTAATTCACATAAAACAGCGGCAATAGGAAAAACAGCAGATTGATGAGATAAACCCAAGCCCAGCGCTGTTCTAGTTTTAGTGTATCCATCCGCAGCTCCTTAAAAAGTGGCTCCAGCATAAAATGCTTCGCGCTTGGCAACCAGCGGCTTTGTCAGCAAAGCAGCATGACAAATGTCATCTTCAGTCATTTGGTTGCTGCGCCAAAGTGGCTGCTAAAGCAAAGCGAGTGCCTTATGGTGCCGGCAACACCAGCTGACTCCAGCCAGAGCCTGCTTGTTTTTGCACTTTAATCTGTACCGGAATGCGCTCTTTAAGCGCTTCAACATGGCTGATAATACCAATCATCTTGCCGCTACTTTGCAATGAATCGAGCGCTGCCAGCGCTGTTTCCAGAGTGTCTGGGTCGAGCGTACCAAAGCCTTCATCGAGGAATAGGGACTCAATGCGGGTCTTGTGGCTGACCAAATCCGACAAGGCCAGCGCGAGCGCTAAACTCACCAGAAAACTCTCGCCGCCGGACAAAGTTTTGGTGTCGCGCACCGCGTCGGCCTGCCAGCTGTCGAGCACCCACAGCTCTAATTCACTGTCGGCTTTGCGCGCCAGTTGATAGCGGCTATGCAGTTTATCCAGCTGCCGGTTGGCGAGCACAATCAGTTGTTGTAGCGTTAAGCCTTGGGCAAAACGGCGGTATTTATCGCCATTGGCCGAGCCAATTAAAGTATTGAGTTTCTGCCAGTCCTGATACAACGCCTGCTGATCTTGCAACTGCTGATACAGTCCGGCTTGGGTGCTGGCCAGCTGTTGCTGCTGTTTGAGTTGCTGGCGAATTTGCCCCAGCTGTTCGCTAAGCTGTTGCTGCTGTTGTTGTAATTCAGCCCGTTGCTGTTGCAATACGGCTTTCTCTGGCAATTCAGCTATTGCAACTACAGTCGTTGAAACTTCAGCAACGGCCAATTCAGTCGCAGCCTGCTGCAGCGCAGTTTTTCGCTTTGCCAAAACCGCTTGCTGTTGGACAGTCTGTTGCAGTAATGCCGACGCCGAAGTTTTCGCGTCAAGTAATTGCTGCTTTTGCTGTTGCAGCTGAGTCAGCTGCTCGTCGCTTAAAATAGCGGTGATAAAGGCCAGATCCGAAGCAAAAGCACTGGCGACAAGTGCTTGTTGCCACTGCAACTGCAGCTGTTCCAGCGTATTGGCCTGTTGTTGTTGGCGCTGTTGCAAGCTTTGTTGTTCACCTTGCAGCGACGCCAACTGTTGGTGCAGTTGCTGCCATTGCTGAACTTGTTGCTGGAGTTGCTGAGCAAGTTGCTGCACCTGTGCATCCATCGCATTTGTCGTAACAATAGTCTCTGACGTCAGCGGTTGCTGCATGGTTATCGTCTCGATTGAGCAGAGTGACAACGTCGCAACATCAACACACTGCGCCAATTGCTGCTGCCATTGTTGCAGCTCGTGCTCTGCCTGACGACACTGCGGCGCTAGCTGCTGCAACTGCTGTGACAACACGGTGAGTTGTTGTTCTTGCTGCTGCCACTGCGTCAGCTGTAGTTGCCAGAACTGTAACCGCTCGGCGAGCAACTGCACTTTGAATTTCACATTTTCCTGCGCCTTTGCTGGCTCAGCTTCCGCCACTTGCTCGTCGCCCAGAGCGCTCAAGGTGCCATCACCCAGCTGCTGCAAATGTTGCTGTAACTGCTGGCATTGCAGGTCAATCGTTTGCTGCAGTTGCTGTTGCTGCGTTTGCAGTTGCTGCTGCGATTGTAGTTGCTGCTGATACTGTTGCCGGTCGAGATCCAATTGATGCGTCAGCTGCTGCAAGGCGTTTTGCTGGTGCTGCAACTGCTGCTGCGCCTCCAGTAACGCTTGTTGTTGTTGCTGATGCTGCTGCAAACTTTGCTGGCACTGGGTCAGTTGTTGTTGCAGTTGTTGCTGTAAGTGCTGAAGGGCCGCTGCGTCTTGCTGCTGATCACATTGCTGCGCTTTTTTGCCAAGCTCGGCCGACAGCGTTAAAGCACGAAGCTGACTGGTTAAATCGTCGATTTGCTGGGTGAGATCGGTCTGCTGGTGCTGCCAACCTTGCAACTCGGTTTGTAGTTTGGTTAGTTGTTGCTGCAGCTGTTCGCCTTGTTGGCGTAATTCATCCTGCTGGTTCTTCGCCTGTTGTAGCGCTTGTTCGGCGTCGCTGATATCCAGCGTCTGATAATGCGCAATCGCTGGATGCTCGGCACTGCCGCAAAGCGGGCAATCATCGCCCGGCTGCAGTGTGGCGCGTAGCGATGACAATTCAGTAATTTTTTGCTGCTGGCGCACAATCAGCTCTTTGTCTTTCACTTTGTCGCTTTGCGTTTTGTAGGCCAACCGCAGCTGCTGTACTTGTTGTTGCAGTTTCAGCTCTTGTTGCTGATGTTGCTGACACTGTTGCTGTAACTGCTGTTGCTTGCTGTGGTATTGCCAGAGCTGCCGGGCAATGCGGCTAAAGTCGGCCAAGCCATTGTGGTCTTGTTGCAGCGATGTCAACTGTTGCTGCAACGCCGGCGCATCGAGCTGCTGCTGACTTTGTTGCAGCTGTTGTAAGGTCAACTGAGCCTGTTGCTGCTGTTGCTGTAATTGTTGTGCTTGCAGTTTTTTCTGCTGACCACTGCCTAATTGTGCTTGTAACTCTTTGCCGAGCGCATCACGTTGTTGCTGTAAGGTCGCCGCCTGTTGTTGTTGCTGCTGCACTTGCTGTAACTGTGGTCGGAATGCCGCCAGCAGCTGTGCCAACTCGCCAGCCGCTGGACGGTTGCTGATTTGCTGTTGTAATTGCTGCTGTTGGTGTTGCCACTGCTGTTGTTGCTGGGCGAGCATCGTTTGGCGCTTTGACGCCAGTTGTAAAATTTGCCGCGCCGATGTTTGCTGCGCTTGTGCCAGCGGCAAAAAGCGCAATTGCCACTGCTGCTGTTGCTCGGTTAAATCATCCCGCTGTTGTCGCGCCGCTACGAGCTGCTGATAGAGCGGCTGCAGTTTTTGCACCTGCGGGTAACTATCCAGTTTGGACAGACCTACTTTGGCCTGATCCAGCGCTTGTTCGGCTTGCTGCAATTGCGCGGTGGCTTGCTGCTGCTGCAAATTTGCCGCGTCAAATTCGGTCCACCAATCCAACTGCGGTTGTAGTTGTTGCTGCTGCGCTAACAACTGTTGTTGCGTTGCCAGCAGCTGTTGTTCGCTGCTGCTAAGTTCCGCCAGCTGCTCGGCGCTCAGTAACTGCAAACCGCTCAGCTTGGCTTGGGTAATTTGTTGTTGCTGCTCCAAATCGCGACAGGTTTGAAACACTTGCACCGAAATTTGACTGTAAATCTCAGTGCCGGTCAGCTCTTCCAACAGCTCAGCCCGCTCATTGGCGCTGGCGTTCAAAAAGGCGGCGAAGTTGCCTTGTGACAACAACATCGAGCGGGTAAAACGGGCAAAGTCGAGGCCGGTTAGCTGTTCGGTGAGTTTGAGTTTTTCTGAGGTTTTATCGGTCAGAATGGTGCCGTCCAGCGTCGCCAGCTCTACTTTGGCGGCTTGCAGATTGCCGTCAATAGCGCCACGCGAGCGGCGCTGGCTCCAAAATGCGCGATAACTTTGCTCGCGCACGGAAAACTCAACTTCGGCTAAACATTCAGCGGTGTGGCGGCTCATCAGCTCGTTGCTGCTTTGACTGAGGTTTTTCAGCCGCGGTGTCTGGTGATACAGCGCCAGACAAATCGCATCAAGCAAAGTACTTTTACCGGCGCCAGTCGGCCCGGTTATGGCAAATAAATTACTTTGGGCAAAAACCGGATCGCGAAAATCGATGTGCCATTCGCCGCGCAGCGAATTAAGATTCAGCAGGCGTACCGACAGAATTTTCATCAGCAGGTCTCCTGGCTGGCATCGGCAGGCTCATTTGCTTCTTGGTGCAGCACCGCAGCAAACGCCTGCTGGTGCAACATCATCAGCCTTTGTTGTAGCTCGTCAGTGAGCGTTTCAGCCGCCAATCGGCTCTCTAGCACATCAGCTGGGGTCAGTTCTAATAACGAAGGCTCCAGCAAAGGTGCGGCACCGCCTGCTTGCGCTTGCCGTTCGCGCCGCAGTTTTAACAGCTCCACCGGCAAACCTGTCAATTGCTCCTGCAATTGCAGCTGTAAATCAGACAGCAGCGCGGTTTCGCCACTAATCACCAGTTCCAGCCATAGTTGCTGCTTGTCGCCAAGCTTTGCCAGCGCCGGTTGCAATTGCTGTTTCAGGCTGGCCAAGTCGGATTTTAAACTTAGCAGCGGCTGGAAACAGGGAATGTCGATGCTGCTGACGCTAGGCGTAGTGTTGGCGGCGGCATCGTTCAAAAACTCGACCAACACCAGCTGTTTTTGCTGTTTGGCTTCATCAAAGCTAAGAGGAATGGGCGAGCCGCTATAGCGAATAACATCCGAGCCCGCGACTTTTTGCGCCTGATGAATATGCCCCAGCGCAATGTAGGAAAAAGGCGGTAAACAGCTGGCAGGCAAGGCTTCTAGCGTGCCGATATAAATTTCGCGCACGGAATCCGAGCTACTGGCGCCCACTGTGGTCAGATGGCCGGTAGCGACCAGCGGCAATGCCACTGTCTTGCCCGTTTTGGCCTGGATGTCAGCCGCTAGGGTTGCGGCGAGGTGCGTGGCGCCTTGATACAGTTCCTGATACACGGTACTGATTTGTTGCTGTAACTGCGCGGTTTTTTCAGCGGCAGTTTGGCCGGGTTGGCTTTTGCCATCGTCCCGCTGTGATAAATCGCGTGGCCGCAAAAAAGGCACTGCCGCCAGCACTGCGCCAACTTCACCATTTTTGCGCCGCAGTGGAATTAAATGCGCGGCACTAGTTTGAATACTCGCAGTCTGAATATTGGTAGTTTGAATACTGGTAGTTTGGTTGGCCGTGCTGTGGTGAGTACCAGCTTGATTACCGGCCGTTTGGTTAGGCGCTGCTTGGTTGCTTACAGTTTGGTAACCCGGCACCACGCTGGTATGCAGGCATTTCAGCAGCGCAGCACTTTCCTGCAACACCGCCACTGAGTCGTGATTACCACCGAGCAGTACCAGTTGCACAGCGGTCGGTTGCAAATCAACAATCAGCTGATGATATAGCTCGCGGGCATAACTGGGAGGGGTGGCGGTATCAAAAATATCCCCCGCCACCAGCACCACATCAATATCTAGGCTGATGATCTGCTGCTTCAGCCAGCTGAAAAATGCCTGATGTTCAGCAGCGCGGCTTTTACCAATAAAATGCTGGCCGAGATGCCAGTCAGAAGTATGTAAAATCCGCATAAATAACAAAGCCCTGGCTACTGAAAAGAAAAAACTTAAATGCAGGGCTTATCATACCATCGGCTTATGCGATTAAAGCAGCATCTTTCGCTTTGGCGGCAATCACCGCTGGGCGTTCGGCAAAGCGCTCTAAATAAGCGGCAATTTCTGGTGTTTTGTCCAGCAAGCCAAACGCGGTGATCCAGCTTAACGACGCCGCCCACAGCACATCGGCGGCGGTAAATTGCTCACCCAGCCACCAAGGGCCTTGCGCCAACTGCGCGCGCACTATCGCTTCAACAGCCGCAATCGTGCCATATGGGCTCATACTGGCTGCACCGCTGTCGCGCTTCATCGCTTTGTCGATCATCGCCGGTTCAAAGCTGCTGCCGTAAAATGCCAGCGCCCGCAGGTAAGGCCCACGTAGCGGATCGCCAACCGCGGGGCTTAAACCTTTTTCCGGCGCTAATTCTGCCAGAAACTGAAAAATAGCCACCTGCTCGGTAATCGCGGCGCCATCAGCCAGTAACGTTGGCACTTTCGCGAGTGGATTCGCAGCCAGCAAAGCAGCTGGTTTATTCGTAAAATCAACCAGTTGAATATCAACCGGCAAACCAAGCTCTTCCAATAAAATGCGTGCACCTGCCGAGCGGCTTTGTGGATTATGAAATAAGGTTAAAGCAGGAATATGCGCCATCATCGAGTCCTTTTGCAGTGGTAGGTTGGGTGTGTGGGTGTATAAATCAAAACCCCACTGTACGCTGCTTAGTCCTGTTAGAAAAGCGTGAAAAATGCCAATAACGGGCCAGCAGCCGCTAGCTAGCACCCCGCCAACAGCGGTCTTTTCGCTTTCGGCACACTTTTCACCACCAGCGCATAAGAGTTTTCAATCATGCGTTTGATTTCATTTTCAGGCACGCTGCCATCCAATAGCACGGTATTCCAGTGCTGTTTATTCATATGATAACCAGGAGTAATCGCCGGGAAAATTTGCCGCAGCATCAGCGCTTCGCTGGGGTCGCACTTTAGATTGATGCTGGCAACACGACGGTTTTTTGAAGCCTCACCTACGGGCGCAGGCTGCACACTTTCGCTTAGCAGCGCAAACATTTTGCCAACCACTTTATAAACATACACATCGGGGCCGAATGGGAAATCTTCGATGCTTTGCAGTTGCAGCAGGCAATGATCACGACAGGCTTGAAAATCCATCTCTTTTCCAGAAATACCCAGTGGGTAGCGGCAAAATTGACATTACGGTATCAAATAGTAGATCAACACAAGACGGGAGCGCAATGCCGTTTACGCGATCAGAGCGCTCACCATAACCGAATCAGCCAACCGCAAGCCGTATGCACAAAATAGCCTTTATCTGCGGCGCTGTACCTTGTCGCTTAGGCACAATCATCGCAAAAGCCAAAGAAAAAGGCCCTGTGTGACACACAAATACGATATTGCGGGTTTAAACAGGCAATTCTATATTTTGGTTTTTGTCGTTTCTGGCCAATAGCCCGGCCGACCGTAATGTTTGTACATGCTACTTTCGTGTTGGCGGTTCAATTGTTCGGTCGACTCATATTTTGGCGCTTCCTTCACTTGTTGCCGGCTCAGGTCTACCGAGACGGAGTTGTCTTGCCACTGCACTTCGGCAATCCATTGCGGTGAAATCAATACTTTATGTCCTAACCACCAATTACTGGTATCGACAATAAAATAGCGCACGGCCCAACTATCTTCTTCCACTAATAATCCCGACACATGGCCAATTTCACCGTCGGTGGCATGAATGTGATAGCCAATCACCGCATGGCAACTGCGCAGATGCGGATCTGCATTTTGTTGCTCATCTTCACTCTCGGTGTCACTGAGGCTTGCGCTCTCTGCTGCTTGCTGGTCTTGCTGCGAGTTGTGATCGACTGGATATAACGAATATGGATACATGCCACTGCCCCATAAACCTGCGCCTGCCCAATAATGTGGGTAGCCATAATAGCTGAAGTATTCTTGCTCGTGTTGGCGCGAGACAGGCTGGTCGGTGTCGATGTCGGGGCTATTTTTGACTTGCTCTTTATTGATCAAAAGTGGCAACACTTTTTCTGCCCAGTTCGGCTTTTGGATTGAGATTGGAGTGATCAACACCTTGCGACTTGATAGCCAACTTCCTGTTTCTACCACGAAATATCTGATTACCCAGCTAGTGTCATCAAATAGAAAGTCTTTTACCTTGCCAATATTGCCGTCGCTGGCCGAGATTGCGTAATTTTCTAAGTCATTCATGCTGCGTAACATAAGCGGGTATCCTTATTGATTAAACGAGTGGTTTCAAGACGGTGATTTCCATGCGCTGTACCAGGCGGATGTTGAAGTAAGGTACGAACAGGCTATTGGTCGAAGCGCGCTTTGGCGCTGCGACTTATCAAATAATGCAGCCGGGCTGTCGTGGGAGCGACAGATAGAAAAAGACTCCGTGCTGCTGTCCCTTTGCCCCTTGCTGATGCTTTAAAGTCTGAGCTGCCACAACGCCGCTGTCTGTGCGTTGCCGAACCAAGAGACTAAGTGGAAGCTGATAGCCGTGCCTCTTATCGCCGTAAACATCTGCGCTAGCGCTATGCCCGTCACGGTGACGCCGCAAGCTTTAAATTCATCATGGGTCGATGAACAGTGACAAGTAAGCGCCAGCAAGAGCGCTGCGGTCGATACTGATTTTGGTGTGTTTGAGTCACGAAGGATAAATTATCACGTTGGCCACATACACCGCCTGAGCAGATGCCTAAAGCTGTGTACACCTTTGAACACCCATGAGGTATCTGTGCGGTATCGCCAAAGGTTGTTGGCGCAGTTTATTGCTTGCCAGCGCCACGATGTGCCTGACCTTGAATGGGTTAACGTCCATGGATGAAGACTGCAAAAGCACGCCAGTTAAATAGGGGGTGATGTTCGTTAGCGCGCAGACAGCATAAAAACTTCAGTGCATGCTGATGAACTGACCTCGGTCAGAGCCACGATGCGCAACAAATATCAGTTCGCACTCATTCTTCTACTTTTATGAAAGGTGACCCTTATGTCAAACGCCAACACCGAAGCCTGCAACGCCCATAAAGCAGCAGCCGATGAACACAGAGCCTGTGCCGAACATCATAGTAAAGCGGCAGCTTGCCACAATAAGGGCCAGCTGGAAGATGCTAAAGCCAGTGCTGAAAATGCCATGAGTTGCTGTAGCGAAGCAACCAAGAAATCGGCAAGTGCTTGCGGCTGTTAATGCAGCTGATAATGCGGCTGTTAGTAGTATTCAGGCCCTGAAGTCTGTCACAGCCACAAAAGTTGGCTGAGTAAGTGTCAACAACAGACGAAGGAGTAAGTATGTTTGAATTTATAGCTGCACTGATCGTGTTGGCGCTTGCAATGCTGGCTATGTCTATCCGCTTCATGGTCAGTGGACGGCGCTTTAAAGCCAGTTGTGGCGGTAGGAACAACCTGAAAAAGTTAGTGGGTTTGACGCCCTGTGCCGCATGTAAACAAAACACACCTGATTGCCAGCCGCGATCCGAAGAATAAACGCAAAAACTTTAATCTGCTGGCAGCAATACGCTTAATCAACAACAAGGAATTAATCTATGTATGGATTCAGCATTCAACTAACGGGCCCATTTGAGGCCGCAGTCGACAATGTCATCGCCGCCTTAAAAACACATGGTTTTGGTGTGCTGACCGATATCGATATCCAGGCAACCCTCAAAGAAAAACTCAATGTCGAACATCGACCTTATCGGATCCTCGGGGCTTGCAACCCGCCGTTAGCCCACCGTGCGCTAGAAGCTGATGCGGATATTGGTTTGTTATTGCCGTGTAATGTGGTGGTGCGCGAAGAAACCGATGGCGGCATTACTGTCGCCTTTATGGACCCAGAAACCGTGTTGCAATTGGTAGAAAATACCAAAGTGCAAGCATTGGCTAAAGAAGTAAAAGCCTTGTTATTGCAGGTATCGCAAAGCCTGGTGGCTTAATGTCAGCTGTTGAAGTTCCAATTGTCGACAGCACAAAACTCGAATGAACTTACCTCCGGACTTGTAGGTAAAGCCATGTGTACGACAACGCACTGAGTGGCCGAAATCAGCACCTTATAATACACATGTGAAATGGCAGCAACTCGCTGCCATACATTTTAAGCAGGTGAGCGAAATGGATCATGTATTTTGGAATAGCTGGTATTCCGGCTGGGGCTGGTTTTTATGGTTTGCGGTTTGGATTTTGCTGATTTCGAGTATTGGTCACTTGGGATATAGCTATCGTACACACCGGCGCCACTTCTCCAACCACAATAAAACCGCAGCCGATATTCTGAACGAACGTTATGCCCGTGGCGATATTTCTCGCGAAGAGTTTGAACGGGTAAAACGAGAATTAATAGCTAAATAGCGGTGCCAATGAGCAGATCACATGCCAAGGGAACGCAAGGCAGTGTGCGCATTCAGAGCCGTTCCCAAACAACATCCAAGACATGATCCGTATTGCGTATCCGCAAATTACCCTTTTTTACAACGCAAGCGCTGGAGCAACAACTTGGGGTGTTGTTATTTCGTCGCGCCACAAGGCCAGCTAGTTTAACCGCTGCAAGGGCGCAGCTGGTGCAGGATCTGATGAAGCAAAGTATTGATTTGTCGATCCGTATTGGCTGGCTGCAAGACTCCAGGTTAAAAGCGCCGTACCTCGGCGATTTTGAACAGTGGTTACTGGCAGCCCACGGTAACTTGGCCAATGTTGCAAAAGCACAGCATCCGTATGATTTAAAGCCAATGAATGTTATTGCCTTTACCCTGCTATCGAGCTTCACACTGAAATTATGAGCTAAATAGCTGTTACGACGCAGCATCCTTGCCACAGCCGCCACTGCACTCATGTTACAGATGACGCAATCTGGACAAACGGCTGAATGTCAGCCAGCTACTGAGGATGCCAGTCATCGTGCCCGCAGTAAGTGTCCAGAACACCACCTGCACATTAATTTGCAGTGTTACCAGCAGCTGACTTTGCTGATTCATCGTACTAATTTGATGCCCACCAAGTAGCACCACGGCCAATGCCAGACCAGCCAAAGCACTGACCGCACCCAGTAGTGCAGCCTCAGTCGTCAATAAACCGGCCAGCCGTAAACGGCTAAAACCAATGGCATGCATCGTTAACAATTGCGTGCGCCGACTACTGAAGGTTGATTCCAGCACAGAAGCGCCGCCAAACACCAGCCCCAACAACATCAGCAAGGTCAACGCATCCGCCAAACTATCGACAAAGCCTTTAAAATCGGCCATTTGCTCGGCGAAATAGTCGCTTGTATGCTGTATTTCAACCGGCACCGATAACTGTTCTGCCAGCTCTTGTGTCAGCGCGATCAAATCGATACCCGCAGTCAGGGGAAAATATAAACTTTGCACCGAATTTCCGCGCTGATAGGCCGACTGTAAACTGCCTAAATCAGCCCAAACCTCACCGTCAAACATCGGTTGCTGATGCCGAAAAATGCCGACCACCATCCAGCTGTGGCGGCCCCAGCGGATCCGTTGTCCCAGTTGCAGTGCCGGGACTGTTTCGGCTAATTGCCGGCCCACCACTATTTCATCACTACCGGGCGTGAACCAACGACCAGCCACCAACATCGCCCCACGCTGCTCGACAGCGGATTGCTCCAAACCGCGCTGAGCGATACTGAAAGTGGCATCCTGTTGCTCTAAATCGACGCTCACCAGCATTTCCGCCGACAACTGCGTTATCCCCCATTGATTCTGCAATAGACTGCTGACGACTTTCACATCATCGGCACTCAATTGACTCAACATTTCCGACTGCGCACCGTCTTTATAAAGGATGGCTTGCGCCGGCCCCTCGGTTTGCCATAACGCGACTAGCCCTTGCGAGAAAGACTGCAATACGGCAAACACGAACAGCACTCCTGCAAAGGCCAGCAGTGCGGCAAGCGAATGCCCTTTACGCCACAATAAGTTTTTAACACTGAGTTTGTAAAAGTCCATACAGCCCCCTAAGCAGTTTTTAGTTGTTCAGACAACGACAGCTGCCGAATGGCTCGAGCTGGTTGTATGGTTACTAGCGCGGCAAACATCAGTACCAAGGCACCCGCTTGCAGTAAATCTGGCCATTGCAAACCGAATGCGGGGAGAAAACTCTGCAACCAGCCCTTTAATACTCGGACCATCAACCACGCCAACAGATAACCCACCGTGCAACCTGTAAATAACAGCAACAGATTTTCCTGCATCAGCTGGTACATCAGTCGTAACCGAGGAAAGCCGATCACCAACTGCAACGCCAGTTCCTGACGCCGGTCACGCAAACTATTGGCGATATTGCTCGCACACACCAGCAACATCGTGGCAAACACTACCCCCAAAATTAACGCCGCGACCTTATTTAAGTTCACCAGTTGCCCAAGCATCGTTTCTGCATACGCTGCCAACGTCATGGTTTTGGTTTCAGCTTCGGAATTGGCAAACATTAAATCAATGTGACGAGTGATTTGTTGGTAACGCGCGGGATCGGACAACAGCAAACTAAAAACACCGACGGTGTTCTGCCGTATTTGTTTAACATCGTTTAGATAGTCGTAATGCATCATCAGATTACTCGCAGGCATCGAAGAGCCCTCGGCAACGCGGTAAATGCCAGAAATAATAAAATCCCATTGATGGCCACTTTGATCAGCACGCTGCCAGATGGCTGATCCTAGCGTGAACTGCCGGCCGACTTGTAACCCAAGTTTATCGGCAAGCTGTTGGCTAATAAGCAGCCCTTGACGTGTTTGCAGCCAATTAGTCCGGCTGGCCGGATCTAATTCCAGTTCCGGATTGGCCAGCAGATATGCTTCGTCAATCGCCAGCACCGGCACCTGGTTTTCCGGCGATTGATAATAACCGCCAAACCAATCGGCATAACCCACCGCAGCAACTCCCGGGATGGCACTTAATTGTGATAAATATCGTAATGGCAACGCCATCGTGGCCGAAGCTTTGTTTAACACAATCAACTTCTGATTATTTTGCTGGCCGGTATTGGAATATAAACCATGATGGGTGGCCTGAAACAACGCCAACAGGCAAAAAGCCAGTGCAATCATCAGCACCATCAGACACAACCGCAGCTTGTTTCGCAGCAAATTAGCGACCAGCAAAGTCCAGGCTCGCATCAGGCACCTCCTTTGATATGACCATCTTGCAACTGCACAATACGGCTGGCAAAACCAGCGGCCGTAGCATCGTGAGTCACCATCAAAATGGTTTTGCCAAAATCACGTTGTAGTGACTGCAAGATGCTCAGAATGTCGTGGCCAGTTTTGCTATCAAGATTCCCCGTTGGTTCGTCACACACCAAAAACTCAGGGTCAGTCACCAGCGCCCTAGCGATGCTCACCCGCTGCTCCTGTCCGCCAGATAATTCAGCAGGCAAGTGATCTGCTCGATTGTCCAGCCCAACAATTTTCAGCGCATTGCGTACCCGCTGCTGCCGCTCTTTTCTTGACATGTTTTTCAGCAGCAACGGCAATTCAACGTTTTCAGCTGCGCTCAGCACTGGCAGCAACTGATAGTTTTGAAACACAAAACCAATACTGCTCGCACGCCACGCCGCCAATTGGCCATCACTTAACTGTTCGATGGCTTGTTGTCGAAAACGGATAGAACCATCCGTTGGCTGATCTAAGCCGCTGATCAGATTCAACAAAGTCGACTTTCCGGATCCGCTGGGGCCCATCAACGCAATAAACTCACCCTGGCGGATACAGAAATGAATATCTTTGAGCACATTGACCGGCAGCCGACCTTTTAAAAATGTTTTGCTGACCCCAGCTAACTCGATGAGCACCGGTGCAACCTGTACCTGTGGCATGACTTCAACAGCAGACATTATTGAGCTCCTTGTGTCGTGGCGACCAGCGTCGCAGGTTGTAACCAGACGCGCACCGCCATTCCCGGTAAAGCGCGACCATCAAAATCATTCACCGCAACCTTAACCCGCACTGCACCTTTGAGTTTGTCGATCACGGGCACCACATAGCTAACCTGACCGTGATAATCGAAATTGTCATAGGCATCCAGGCCAATAGTGACTTGCTGGCCGGGGCTCAGTTGCTGTAAATGTTTTTCGTTCACATCCACTTCAACCTGCAACGACTCCAAATCAACAATGGTGCAAATACCAGTACGGATGTAACCGCCGCCACCCGCAATCGGTGATACCGTTTCGCCGACCTGCGCAGTGAGTTCGGTGACAACCCCACTGAATGGCGCTCGCACTTCGGTATAACTCAATTCAATTTCACTGATTTTCAGTTGATCACGCGCCAGTGCTAACTGGTTGCGTTCGGCGGCGGTTTGTTGTTGCACAAGATCCACATCCAGTTCAGCATCGGCCATCTGCGAAACACTAATCACACCATCCTTCGCCAGCTGTCGGAATCGGGTCTGTTCTGCAATCAACCTGACCTGCTTTAACTCGGACTGTTGCAAACGATAAGACACGGCCTGCAGGTCTTTTTTTGCACGTTCCACCCGAACTCTGGCGGCATGATTTTCCAGCTCGGCCAGTAGCTGGCCCGCTTCTACTTTCTCTCCCTCACGTACCCATACTTTGCGAACGACACCAGCCACCGACGATGAGACGGTTGTGATCCGCTGCGCAACCACGTAACCGCTCGCCTTAATCCGCAAATCCGCTGCCGGCAACCGGTCCAGCGTCGGTTCTGCAGCTGTGGTCGTGACGGGTTTGGTCGTGGTCGGGGTTGGTTCTGTACCTTCAGGCTTGGTTTCAGACTGCCCGAATAGTGCATAAGCTCCCATAATCAACGCGAGCGCTAACAATGGTGTGATGACGGCCCAGCGTTGCTGACTACGTTGACGCTGCCGACGACTTGCATTGTCAGGTTTTGTAATTTTAAGTTGCTGTAAT
>JBBKWN010000173.1:0-6075 GCA_037968955.1 Rheinheimera sp.
CCAGCACGTTGAGCACGTGCTCGCCGTTGGGCACGCCCGACTCCAGCACCAACTCCACCGCGACCAACACCGCTTCCAGTCCATGAGCAAAAAAATTAAAAGTAAAAGGCTATAACGCAGCGCTCGTAAGCGATGTGGATCAGAGCAAATTTGTAATACGACTGGGGTTACAATCCGGGCGGACAAACAATATTGATAATAACAATTTATAAATAATTGATTATTCAAGCATTCCAGTCGGGAGACTGCACCAGAATATGTTTGACAACATCTGACACGCAAACGAAATGTGCGCTGTCGTTGTGGCTGAATTGACGAGTCAGACACAATGAAAAGAATGCTCATAAACGCCACGCAAGAAGAAGAAATTCGCGTAGCTCTGGTTGATGGCCAGAAATTATACGACCTGGATATCGAAAGCCCAGGCCACGAACAAAAAAAGGCCAACATTTATAAAGGCCGTATCACCCGTGTAGAACCCAGCCTCGAGGCTGCATTTGTTGACTATGGCGCCGAGCGTCATGGTTTTTTACCGCTTAAAGAAATCTCCCGCGAATATTTCCCACAAGGTTATTCCTTTGACGGCCGCCCGAATATCAAAGAAGTCGTGCGCGAAGGTCAGGAAGTAATCATTCAGATTGACAAAGAAGAACGTGGCCAAAAAGGCGCTGCGTTGACAACCTTTATCAGTCTGGCTGGTTCTTATTTGGTCTTAATGCCAAATAACCCTCGTGCAGGTGGTATTTCTCGCCGCATCGAAGGTGATGAACGTCAAGAATTAAAAGACTCATTAGGTCAATTAGAAATGCCTGATGGCATGGGCTTAATTGTTCGGACCGCTGGTGTTGGCAAGTCGTATGAAGAGCTTGATTACGACTTAAAAGCGCTGATGAAACATTGGTCAGCTATCACCACTGAAGCACAAAACCGTTCTGCTCCATTCCTCATTCACCAGGAAAGCAACGTGGTATTCCGTGCAATTCGTGATTATTTGCGCCGTGACGTCGGTGAAATCCTGATCGACAATGCCCGCATTTTTGAAGAAGCTAAATTATATATCCAGCAATTCCGTCCGGACTTTGCTCATCGGGTAAAAATGTACCAAGGCGAAGTGCCGTTGTTTATGCATTTCCAAATTGAAACACAGATTGAAACCGCCTTCCGCCGTGAAGTGCGGTTACCTTCTGGTGGTTCAATTGTGATCGATTCGACCGAAGCTTTAACCGCGATTGATATCAACTCATCAAAAGCAACCAAAGGCGGCGATATCGAAGAAACAGCCTTTAATACCAACTTAGAAGCCGCAGATGAAATTGCCCGTCAATTACGTCTGCGTGACTTAGGTGGCTTGATTGTGATCGACTTTATCGACATGACGCCAGTGCGTCATCAGCGTGAAGTTGAGAACCGGTTAAAAGAAGCGGTGAAACAAGACCGTGCACGTGTACAAATTGGTCGTATTTCACGTTTCGGTTTACTGGAAATGTCACGTCAGCGTCTGCGTCCGTCTCTGGGTGAATCAGCAACGCACGTCTGCCCACGTTGTCATGGCCGCGGCACAATCCGCAGTACTGAGTCTTCAGCACTGTCAATTTTGCGTCTGATTGAAGAAGAAGCAATTAAAGACAACACCAGTCAAATCCATGCTCAGGTACCCGTATCTGTCGCTACTTATCTGATGAATGAGAAACGTGATTCTATCCGCCGTATTGAAAGCCGGTTAGGGATCCGTATTTACATCATTCCAAATGAGCATATGGAAACACCAAACTATGAAGTAACCCGGATTCGCATCGATGAAGAAGTCGAAGAATCGAGCTACAACATGGTGAAAATGCCTGCGGTGCAAAATACCCTGTACCACCCGGTATCCGACGCTGTCAAAGAAAAACCAGCCATTGCAGCTATTGCCTTGCAAGAAACTGCGCCTGCTGTAGCGCCTGTCGCAGCCAAATCTGCAGCAGTACCGCAAGCAGAAAGTAGCATCCTGGCGAAAGTTTCAACTTTCTTTAAAACTCTGTTTGCACCAGCAGCAGTGGCCGTTGAGGAAAAAGTTGAACAGCCACAGCGCCGGGTCAATAATCGTGATAATAAAAACCGTCGCAATGGTCGCAATACCAATCAGCCACGTCGCCATGACGGCGATGAAAAGCCGCAGGCTCGTGATGACAGCAAACCAGCTCGTAATCATGATCGGCCAGCTCGCAATGACCGCAACGAGCGTCCTGCTCGCAACGAACGACCGGAGAAAACCGATCGTCCAGAGCGTACAGAACGTCCAGAACGGACCGAACGTTTAGATCGTAACGAACCGAAAAAACCACAAGCAGAGAAACCGGTTAAAGTGCAGGTTGATGCTGAAGAAGAGTTAGTTAGTTCTAGCAAAGTGGTCGAGCGTCGCCAACGTCGCAATATGCGTAAATCTGTCCGTCTGGAAAAAGCTGTGGTCAGCGAAGTCAACGCTGATATCGCAGATGTCGCAATGGACGTTACGACGGCAAACAGTGCAGCAGAAACAGTCGACCTGCCACTGGTTGAAGCAGCCAACATTGTTGCTGAAACAACGACCGCAGAGCAGAGTAATGTGTCAGCAGCCACAGTCACCGATGGCGAAAAAGACGAGGGTGAAAACCGGAGTCGTTCACGTCGCTCGCCACGTCATTTGCGTGCTGCCGGCCAAAAGCGGAAAAAAGAGCAAACCACGGGTGATGCCGATGGTTCCGTAGAAGCTCGTTACCCAGTCGAAGAGAACGCTGAAGTGACTGAGCAGCAGCTAGACTTACCGATAGCTGTTGCCATTGCTGAAACAATCCACAGCGATGTGGCGGCTGTAACAGAAGTAACACCGGCCGTCGTTGAAGCAAAACCAGTTGCTGAAGCGGCGGTTGAAGCTGCGGTTGTCGAAGTTAAATCTGAAACACCAGCGGCAGAAGTCGTTAACCCCGATGTAGTCGCAGTGGAAGTTGCGAGCACCGATGCTGTTGCTGCCGTGGTGAAACCACGTAGTCGCACACGAGCCAAAGCAACCACAGCCAAAGCGCAAAGCCCTGAAGCTGTCAGTGTACCAACGCCGCAAGCGGTTGTTGAAAATATCGAAGCCGCGGCGACTAATGCACCAGTGGTGGAAGCCAATGTGCCAATGAACGTTACAGTCGCAGTTGAAACTGTTGCTGAACCGGTCGCGGCGCAGACAGCTGCAGCCCCAGTTGCAGCGCCAGCGAAAGCTAAACCAGCGGCGCGCGGTAATCGTTACGGCAACATGGTGACTTCAGACATGACCAAACCAGTCGCTGCAGAAACCTCACCAGTGACGGTTGAAGTGCCTAGTGCAATGCCTGCAGCAGACCGCCCTGTCGTGGTATCCACTGCTCGTACAGCAACGGGCAACCGCCAAGTCAGCACTGCACCCATGACCAAACCGAAGTCTGTTGATGAATAAGTAGTTCATATTGACCGATAAAAAAAGCCAGATGATTATCTGGCTTTTTTATTGGCTTTTGTAAGCACAGCTGATTGCTGGTGAGTTATGGCTGCTGCGAGTTCGCGGCCGTTTTTTTCAACAACAATAGTTTTTGCTGATAGAAATCCAGCACTGCCGTCAATGCGGGAAGCCGGTATTGATCAGCTTCGATAAAAAACTCATGCCGGGCGCCCGCCACATGGAGCACATGACCACCTTCGCAGTAGTTGCCAAGCTGCTGGCAAAACTCATTTTGCGCTTGGGCTGTTACCGCTGAGTCGTCACCAGCTTGTAGAATAAGCACCGGCGTCTTAATTTGCGTGGCGATGAATGGCATTTCATCAGCAATAGCGCAAGCTTGTGCAACCCACTGCCAACTAGGTCCCCCCAACTGAATTTTCGGTTGCTGCTGATATTGCTCACGAAAACGGCGATAACGAATTTCCGACTGCGTGTAAATATTACCGACAAATGAGCCCGCAGCATAAGGCGCACTAACAAAACCAGCATAACAATCGCGACAACTCCAGCCTAAGGCAGCCGCCAGATAACAACCATCTTTAGCTGAGAATATCACTTCTGTATTGGGTGCGTGCATTGGTGCCGACATCGCGGCAGCAATAAATTGTGTTGGCGCTTTGGCTAAATAGGCGCTGGCAATGGCACCGCCCATTGAATGCGCCATTAACAGTTTAGGCCCTGGCATTTGATTCGAAAATTGCGCCATAAAAAGCGCAACATCCTGCACATAGTGTTGAAAATTTTCAACATGGCCTATCTGTGAGTCCGTCAGCAAACGATCTGACAAGCCCTGGCCACGATGATCATAACTAAATACCGCATAACCCTGACGCGCCAGTTCATAAAACATTTCCTGGTATTTCAATACCGATTCAGTGCGACCATTGAGGATCACCACCGTCGCCTTGGCATGAACTGGCGCGACAAAGGCATAATGCAGCATCACGCCACCGACACCCGCAAAACTGCCTTGACTAACTTGCCGCTGCCAGAATAAATCAATTTGTACTTGCTGAGTATTAAGGTTCGCTTCGGTCAACAATGTATAGGGGTTGGCTGCGCTTGCCGCCAGCAGCGTTGTCGGAATAAGCCCGAGCATTGTGATCCCGAGCAAAGTTTTGAATAAATGAGATTTCACCAGAGCTCCTATTTATCGTTGCAAGCTTGCAGATAGGCTTTGTAACGCAACTAGCTGCTGCACAATTAACGCCTGTAGTTTTGCATCGACCAGCTGACCATTTGCATCAAAACTCGCACTAAAGGCATTGGCAAACACTTCGGGCTTGTTGACAAAGTGTAAGTCTAAAAAGACGCCAACTTGACGCAGATGATACTGCGCCCGGGATGTCCCCATGCCACCACCGGCCCCCATAATCGCGGCAGCTTTACCCGCCAATAACTTGTTGTCAGGCTCACGAGATAACCAATCTAGTGCATTTTTAAGCGCCGGGGCTATCGAATAATTGTACTCGGGACATCCCAATAATATAGCGTCGGCTTTTTCACATTGCGCCAGTAATTGCAGCACCGCTGCTGGTTGTTCCGTGAGATCTGCATTGTAAAATGGTACTGCTGATAAATCGGCAATTTCAATTTTCATCCCTTGTGGGGCGTTGCCCTGCGCATATTTTAATAAGCTAAGATTTCGCGATTGCGCTCTTAAACTGCCACCAATGGCGAGAATGTGTAAATCAGACATAACAACTCCTTGAAAGTAAATGGCCGGCAACCTTGCTGGATGTTGCGGCATTATTAAGATGGCTCATGGCTCATGGCTGATGCATGACAGAATTGGTAGTTATGAACCGGAAGACTTAGGTGTAGGCCACCGACGGCCGAGCGTTAAGCCAGTGTATATGCCAGCGAGCGGGATCAAAACAACAGCGGCAACCATCAGCCACCATGGGTGTGGCAATAAATAAAAGTTCGCAATAGTCGATAACAACATCATGCCGGTGATCAACGGCACAAACAAACGACTGACTCGTCTAAGAATTAAACTTGCGACGGCAATACCGGCAGCGGTGCCTGCCACCCAAGCCAAAAGTACCATCAAATACGCCACGACTGGCAAATTTTTCATATACGTTGTCGCAACGGAAGGATCATGGGCGTCTGCGGTGCTGGCGCTTGTTGATAAAAACAAACTATGACTGAGTTGTTCAAGCAAGGCCACGGTCGCAATACAAACCACAAGCCCTACAATTAACGCCAGAATTTTTTTCAGTACCAGCGGCATTGTCATTGTCTATCCTTTTTCGCTATTTTTATGTCCTGAGTATGGCCTGACAACAACTGAAAAGACAACTGCTTGTCATCGTTTTAACCAAGTGTTCGCATCAACTAAAGGTACAGACTGTAATAGACGAAAGAGAGGTTTGCGCTTTAACACGGGAAAATAATGTCCACAACGCACGACTGAAGCGTGCGGCAACATGGCGACGTCGTCAACTATTGGATATTTTTTGCAGCAAAATGACATCAGGGCCCAGGATTTCAAGCGAAAAACCATCGCGGGTAGCCAAAAACTGAAAAGTCTCGCTGCTAAAAAAACTGACATGGGTCGGGTCGTTTTTATAATGCCAGTTACTGAA
>JBBKWN010000174.1:0-50643 GCA_037968955.1 Rheinheimera sp.
CTATGAACTTGAAGTGAAAAGATTTAAACGCTCCGACAAACCTTTGGCGATTGTCCTAGCGGACGTCGACCATTTTAAAAATATTAATGATAGTTACGGTCACAGCGCAGGGGATAAAACGCTAAAAGTGATTGCCAAGGCTTTAAAACAAAGCCTACGGGATACTGATTTTATTGCCCGTTATGGTGGCGAAGAGTTTATTTTGCTGTTTCCTGAAACGTCGATGGAAGACTTGGCAGGACCTCTAAACGCGATCCGAGAAAAAATTAAACGGATTCCCTTCAAATTTAAAGATACCAACGTACCTATCACCATCTCTTTTGGTGCGACGCAGCTTCGAACCACGGACAGTAACCGAGAAGCTTTTGATCGCGCCGATGAAGCATTATATGAAGCCAAACGGAATGGCCGGGATAAAGTCATATTTAAAAAATAACACCAAGCCCCGCCAGTTCATTTGCCCCTGACATCAGCTTGTCGTGTTGATGTCAGCTCACAAGGAGTCATCATGCATGTACAACTGAACCCTCTGGGTGCCATGGATTTATTGTCACAACTCGAAGTCGATCTATTAAAACAAAACGCCAATAATGAAACTTTTCGTTTGTTCCGTAATTGCTGCCTTGCCGTGTTGAATGTCGGCAGTCATACCGACAGTTCGGCCGAGATATACCAACAGTTTCAAGATTTTTCAGTCAATTTAATCGCACGCGAACGCGGTATCAAAATTGAGTTATTTAACCCGCCGGCAAACGCTTTTGTGGATGGTCATATTATCAAAGGCATCCACGAACATCTATTTGCCGTGTTGCGCGACATTCTGTTTTATCACACCCAACGTGGTGCGTCGCAACACCGCCTAGACTTACATAGCAGTGCCTACATTACTCACTCGGTGTTTGATATTCTGCGAAATGCTCGGGTCATCAACTCCACCAATGAACCCAATATGATCGTATGTTGGGGTGGTCACTCGATTAATGAAATTGAATATAAATATACCAAAGAAGTGGGTTATCAACTTGGTTTACGTGGGCTAAATATTTGTACCGGCTGCGGGCCCGGTGCAATGAAAGGCCCGATGAAAGGCGCAACCATTGGACACAGTAAACAACGGATCCGACACGGTCGTTATTTGGGTCTGACCGAGCCAAGTATCATTGCAGCCGAACCACCAAACCCTATCGTCAATGAACTGGTAATATTGCCAGACATCGAAAAACGGCTGGAAGCCTTTGTTCGTGCTGCTCATGGTATTATTATTTTCCCAGGTGGCGCCGGCACCGCCGAAGAGTTGCTCTATCTGCTGGGCATTATGTTGCATCAGGACAACGCAGATCAGGTGCTGCCAATCATCCTAACTGGACCCAAGCAAAGCGAAGCATATTTTCTCGAGTTGCAGTCGTTTATCGAACAAACCCTTGGGCCTGCAGCGTTAAGTTTGTTTGAGGTCATTATTGATGATCCAGCGCTGGTCGCACAAAAGTTGAAACTAGGCTGCGCTGATCTACGTCAATATCGTAAAACGGTGGGTGACGCCTATCACTTTAATTGGTCACTGCAGATCGACAACGACTTTCAACAGCCGTTTGCACCTACCCACCAGAATATGGCGACGTTGAATTTACATTTGGATCAGGGTAAAGCCGAACTTGCGGCAAACTTGCGTCGTGCCTTTTCCGGGATTGTGGCCGGGAATGTGAAAGATGAAGGCATTAAAGCAATCGGACAGCAAGGTCCTTTTGTGTTGTCTGGCGAGCCTAAGCTGATGGCGTTGATGGATAAACTATTAGAAGCCTTTGTCGCGCAAGGCCGCATGAAGCTTCCTGGTAGCAAATATATTCCCTGCTACAAAATTGCCCGCTAACCCGGAGCCCACGACATTGGTCGTCGTGGGCTCGTTATTGACCTGATCTGCTCGGACAAGCACGATATAATTAGATAGCATGAGCCTGTCATAAAATTTATGGCAAGCTTTTTGTATCAAAAAAATAATACGTGACCGACCCAGTAGCAAGTTTGCACTCGTGAGGCTGCACCATGACAAGTCGACAAAAAACAACCTGCGCAGCAGTGGCGGAGTAAAAAAATGAATAAGCGGATGTGGTGGCTGCTCGCCTTGGCGATACTTTGTTACCCAGCAACCACTTGGCTGGTGTTGAATTTTTATCCGGATGATCCTTCAAAGATGTTGTGGAGTGACCGCGAAGCGTTTAATCGCAAGTATATTTCGCAATTAACAGTCACTAACCATGTGTTGCAAGCGGATTTAATTAGCAAGCTGGGTGGCCCTGATATTACGCAAGCAGAACATATTGCGACTGATACCTATCAATTGATGTATTACCGGACAAAACGCGCAATCTCTGACGGTATCACCACGACTGACGAATGCACCGCATTATTGTTTAAAAATCAGCGCTTAATTGCTGTTGATGCCGAAGCCGTCACTTTGTATCAGCAAGTCACCCACCCTCATGCTTAAAGAGTCGGCATCACTATTACAGCTATACCAATACTTGGACCGCTTTTTCCAGCAAGTGAAGTCGCCATTGGATGGCGAGAAACTGCCGTTGATTGCCGAACAAATAGCAGTACAACTGGCGAAATTATGCCAGCAACAACCAAGGCTCGCTTATAGCCAACTGGCGCTAACACCTGTCAATAGCCTCTACCTAAGCCAGTTAGCCATGAAACAGACAGTGCTGCTGTCAGCCTTAGCCAACTCCGGGAACTGGCCAAGCCAAGTGTTAGAAGAATTACTGGCTGCCAACTTGTTTCGACTGACAGGCATAGTCGGCCAGCTAAATCAGACGACGCTCAGCACTGAGCAGCAAACCCAATTAAACCAGCAGGCTGGTTTATATACGCTCAAAGCCGCCGGGGCTGACTTTCAACACCGCTATTGGCGACAACTGCTAACTGATTGCAGTGTTAGCAAACAACCAAAATCAGCGGCTCAGCAAGTACCGTATGCCAGCGCAATCATGTTCTGCAATGACCTTAGTCTAAAAATCACCCCAAATTCGGGCAAAGTGGTGTTGGGTCTGGAGCAGGCTATTCAGCAGTTGCTGCAACAACCTAGCAGCACTACACAGCGTCATTTTGCTGGTCAACTTGCAAAACTCGGCAAAACCTTACTATTGGCCGGACGTTTTTGCAGTGACACCATCGGTGAAATTGCCTTAATTATTTCGGCTGAGTCGGTACTATCTGGCCATATTTTTGATGTAACGAGTAAAAAATTACAACTACATGCCATTGAACTGTCGGAACCGAGCTTAAAGTTACTACCGCCAAGATTACTGCCAAATCATCAATGGCTGGATTTGTTTATTACATCTAGCCGCGAACAACCGGCAGCAGAAGCACTGACTATTGCTGAAATTCAACAGCTAAACCCCAATCAATCGGTACGCAAACAAGTCGCCTGGCTTGAACAGCATGCAAAACTCAGTCACCACTTGCTGCTACAGGCTAAAAAACGCACCAGACAAGGTCTTGCTATCGAAAGCTTATCGCACGCTGTGGCGTTAATTGGCAGTGACCAATTGCCGCAAATTTTACGTCAGGGCTGGTTGCAGCAGCAAATTCAGCTTTGCCAGCAACCCTACCAAAGCTGGTTTACACAGTTAGAAGGTTGCCTGGCGCAAGCATGGCAGTTGTTGGCTGAACACACCAAGACAGTTACGCTATCAGCCACTGACGCGGAATTATTGGCCGGATGTTTTATTCTTGCGCTGCAACAGGACGAACGTTGCCGCTATTTAGCGCTGCAACCTGCTTTGGGCAAGCATTCACCGTTATTGCAATTCAGTTACCAAACGTGCTGGCAGCAGGCTGACTACCCAAGATTAGTGTCGCAAAGTGTAACGTCAGTTGGCCTACCGATGATTTGGCAGGATGGCGCGCTTTATTATCGACAACCAGTTGAAATACAGAACAATTATACTCAACAACAATGCGCCCAACTGTTAATTTCATGTGGTTGGCTATTGGTCGAAGCATTATTTTATGGCGTGAATACCCAGCCGACAGTTACCGAAAACACCTTCAAAAATGCCCGTCATGCGCTGGATTTACCCTTATTGCCATGGTCACAATGGCTGCAGTTACTTGGCGCACGTTGCAGCTGTTATTATCCGTTACAACCCGAGATGTAGTTTTCTTACATCAAATTTGCTTATTCCGATTATCAAGCTGCTGTATGGCGTCTGCTGCTGGCTAAACTGGAAACGAATAACGAAAAATGCTAATATCCAGCCGTTTTTGATGTCAGACCGTGACTGCGTTGGTCAGTCAGGTTCAGCTCCTGCCAACTGACATCTCCTCCTTGCACCCCAGATTTAAGGAACTTTATGAGTTCACAAACTATTACAGTGATTAAAGGCGACGGCATCGGCCCGAGCATCGTTGAAGCCGCCATTGCCGTGCTGGATAAAGTCGGTTGTCAGTTCAATTACGAATATGTCGACGCGGGTCTCGTCGCGCTCGAAAAAACCGGTGATTTACTGCCTGCCGCCACGCTGGATGCTATTGCCCGCAACAAGATTACCTTAAAAGGTCCTTTAACCACTCCGGTTGGCGAAGGTTTTACTTCGATTAATGTCACGTTGCGTAAAAAATTCAATTTGTACTCTAACGTCCGCCCGGTCATTTCGTTTAAAGGCACTAAAGCCCGCTACGAGAATATTGACATCATTACCGTGCGCGAAAATACCGAAGGCATGTATTCTGGTGCTGGTCAGGTGTTAAAAAATGAAGGTGAGCTGGCAGAAGCTATGAGCATCGTCACCCGTGAAGGTTCAGAGCGGATTGTTGAGTTTGCCTTTGAATTGGCTCGCCGTGAAAATCGTAAAAAAGTGACCATTGTTCACAAAGCAAATATTCTTAAATCGACCTCTGGTTTATTCCTAAAAACTGCCCGAGAAGTCGCGGCGCGGTATCCGGATATTCAAACCGTGGAGATGATTGTTGATAATGCTTGCATGCAGTTAGTGATGAACCCACAACAATTTGACGTGATTGTCACGACCAACTTATTCGGCGACATTCTGTCAGACTTGTGTGCTGGTTTAGTGGGTGGCTTAGGCATGGCGCCAGGCGCCAACATTGGTCACGACTGCGCAGTATTTGAAGCCGTGCATGGCAGCGCACCCGATATTGCCGGTAAAAATCTGGCGAACCCAAGCTCGGTAATTTTAGCGTCAATCCAAATGCTGGAATACCTTGGCATGTCAGACAAAGCGCAAAAAATTCGCGCGGCCCTAACCGATGTGATTGCGTCCGGCGATCGGACGACTCGCGATCTCGGCGGCGTTCATGGCACTACCGACTTTACCGAAGCGATGTTAGAACGGTTATAACCGTTATTGCACTTTGATTGCACTTTAAAAAGCCGCCGCTGCGATTGCGGCTTTTTTCTATAATGCCATTTGTCGCAATCTAACCTTAAATTAAATCCCCCAAAAGCAAGTGCTAGCAAAAAGTGCTGATTCTCTGGCAAACATCACATGCTGCACTATCTAAATGAGAAAAATGGTCAGCAATACAAAAACGTATGACATAAGCTAACGCGCTAAGGCATTGACCAACTGTAATACTCCTGGGTGCGTCAGTTTGCGTTCGGGGGAAATCGCATAAAAAACTTCTTTGACGGCATCGGTCCGCCCCACAACAACCACTTCATATTGCTGACAAATTTGTTGTTCTATTTGCGAGGGCGCAGAAAACACCCCCAGTCCTTGCTGGCCAAAAGCTTTCATCAACGCACTATCGTCAAATTCAGCCCGTACCACAGGCGATATTGTATGTTGCTCGAACCAAGCTTCCAGTCGCTGACGAATAAGTGACCGTTTGCTTTGCAATAACATTGGTTGCTGGTGTAAACATAACGGGAAGCTTTGCTTTGCCAAAGTTAAAGCCAAGGCCGGCGCAGCAAAAAAACTGGTTGTTGATTCAGTAATTTGGTGACTATAGGCTTTGATTGAGCTATTCGGCATTAACGGTTGGTCGGATAACAGCAAATCTATTTTATTGACAGCTAATTCCGACAATAGACTCGCTTGATCACCTTCTCGACAGATCAGCCGTAGTTGCTCCGGCATACTAAATACCGGTTTTAGCATTTCATAAATAAACGCTTTTGGCAGAACATCGGTAATACCGACCGTAAAGGTTTGCCAGTGCGTAATATTCTGATGTTTAAGCACTGCTCGCAATTCGTCACCCAGTTCAAAGATACTCTCGGCATAACGATAACTAACTCGCCCAACTTCAGTCAGCGACCATTTTTTTCCTTGACGGTTAAATAAAGCACTCCCAGTGCTGTGTTCAAGCGCACTTATTTGACCACTGATCGTCTGAGGGGTGATATGCAGTTGCTCACTGGTTCTGGCAATGCTGCCTTCTTTGGCAACCAGATAGAAATAATAAAGCTGATTAAAATTGACTGGGGTCATCGTAAACCTTCGAAATTACCGACATCTTTATAAGTTAAATTCGATTTTACCTGAATTGATAGCTTGGGTATAACTGCAATCCTATCAAAGACATTTGTTAAATCGCACAAGTTCAGTAAAAGGAACAACTTATGGAAACTCTACGTCAGCAAAGTTTTGGTAGCTCAGTCACCGCGATTGAAACCAACAAAGTACTTCGCAACACCTATACCTTACTGGCGATGACGCTAACATTCAGCGCCGTGACCGCCGCGTTCAGCAGCAGCCTAAACCTACCACATCCAGGAATTTTGCTGACTTTACTCGGCTACTTTGGATTGTTATTTTTCACGACCAAGTTTCGCAACAGCGGTCTTGGTTTAGTTGGTGTGTTTAGCTTAACCGGATTTATGGGCTATACACTGGGCCCAATCATCAATCGTTATCTCACGCTGCCTAATGGCGGAGAAATAGTCACCCTTGCAATGGCTGGTACTGCCAGCATCTTTTTTGCATTGTCAGCTTATGCCTTAATTAAAAAAACGAACTTCAGCTTTATGGGAAGTTTTTTGACTGTTGGTATTCTGGTGGCATTTTTGGCAGGACTTGCGGCATTTTTCTTTGAAATCGCCGCCTTAAGCCTTGCCGTATCGGCAATGTTTGTGTTGCTCATGTCGGGCATGATTTTATGGCAAACGAGCGAAATAGTGCACGGCGGCGAAACAAACTACATCATGGCAACGGTTAGCTTATTTGTATCGATTTTTAATTTGTTTACCAGCTTGTTGCAGCTGTTAGGTTTTATGAATAGTGACGACTGAATCGTCATCAGACTCGAAGTTTAGTGCGCCAAGATAGGCTCGTAACTGAAAAATCCTCCACCTACGGAGGATTTTTTTTGCCGTGGCGTTGACTTCAATAGCTTACTGCAAAATATCAAACATTTGCCTTCAGCTAAAAGACAAACATAAGATACTGATTTTAATATGATTAGTTAATTTCCATCAATGATAGCAGGCCTGTTGAAAAAATTATTTTGAAATAAAGTTTGACGTACGGGCGAAACACTATACAATGGCGACAGTTTGAAAGTTAGTACCATATTTATGCACACCGAACAGTTACTGTTGTATTAGTACGTCCTGTATTCATAAGTCATAGCACCAATTTCCAGCACCACCGCCTGATACCAGGCTTAATTATTAAATAAATACAGGATATATATCATGTCTACTACAACTACCGGTACAGTTAAATGGTTCAACGAAACTAAAGGTTTTGGTTTCATCGAACAAGCTTCAGGTCCAGACGTTTTCGCTCACTTCAGCGCAATCGCTAGCACTGGCTTCAAAACTCTGCAGGAAGGCCAACGCGTGTCTTTCACAGTAACTCAGGGCCAAAAAGGTCCTCAGGCTGAGAAAATCGTTGTTCTGTAATTAGAACTCCGAATTAGGTAAGATAGCCTTACCTAAAACATTAGGGCAACTCTTCGGAGGTTGCCCTTTTTTTATGTCTATGGATGGATAATTTAGCGTTATAAGTAGCCGTAGCATTTTATGGCTACATCTCCTAAAAGGTCAGAGTCAATTGTTAATATTGATTAATAATTGACTCTGACCTTTTTGTTTGCAGAAAAATCTTGGATGTTCCAGGGCTGTAATCTTTTTAAATCATGCAGCCGTGGCTGCAATACAACAGGATTAAATTGTGAGCAATTTAACATTTGCCAGTTTGGCACTCCCGTCTGCTTTAGTCGAAAATTTAACGGGTTTAGGTTATCTCGAAATGACAGCCATTCAGGCGGCTTCTTTGCCAAAAGTATTGGCTGGTGTTGATGTCATTGGTCAGGGCAAAACCGGCTCGGGTAAAACGGCAGCTTTTGGGCTGGGTATTCTGGCAAAATTAGACGTTAAAAGATTCCGGGTGCAAAGTTTGGTATTGTGCCCAACTCGCGAACTGGCTGATCAGGTTGCCAAAGAGATCCGTAAACTGGGCCGCAGTATTCATAATATTAAAGTTTTAACCCTTTGTGGTGGTGTGCCATTCGGGCCACAACTCGGTAGTCTGGAGCATGGCGCCCATATTATCGTCGGCACCCCAGGTCGGGTGGAAGAACATTTGGCTAAAGGCTCGTTAAAACTGGATGACCTGACAACATTGGTACTGGACGAAGCGGACCGGATGTTGGAAATGGGTTTTCAACCGACATTAGATGCCATCATGGCTTATACTCCTGTCGTTCGTCAGACCTTACTATTTAGTGCCACCTACCCGAAACAAATTCAGGCGATGGCTGAGCGGCTGATGAAAAACCCGGAATTAATCCAAGTAGAGTCGAGTCACAACAACTTAAGCATCAGTCAGCACTTTTTCAAAATCGGCTCGAATGTCGAACGGTTACAGGCAGTTCAGCTCCTGTTACTGGCACATCGGCCAGTAAGCTCGGTCGTTTTTTGTAATACCCGCAAAGAAACCCAAGAAGTCGCGGATTCTCTGGCAGATTTAGGCTTCAGCGTGATGGCATTGCACGGCGACCTAGAACAACGTGACCGCGATCAAACGTTGGTCCGGTTTGCCAATAAATCAGTTTCGGTGCTCGTTGCCACCGATGTCGCTGCGCGTGGTTTAGATATTGATGCACTTGATGCCGTCATTAACTATCAACTGGCACATGATGTTGACACCCACACCCACCGAATTGGCCGCACGGGTCGTGCCGGTAGTAGCGGTATTGCTTGTAGTTTATTTAATGACCAAGACGATTATAAATTGCGCCTGCTAGAAGACGCGCTCAATGGCAGTATTGTCGCGGAAGCTTTACCAGATCTATCGGTACTGACCCTCCCGCCACTTCAACCACCGATGACGTGCCTGCTGATCGATGCCGGTAAGCGCCAAAAGCTACGCGCCGGTGATGTACTGGGTGCACTCACCGCCGATCAACAATTAGGACGTGACCATATTGGTAAAATCAGTTTATTTGATGATTGGGCTTATGTGGCGGTGCGCACTGATATTACAAAACTGGCGCTCAGCATGTTCAATCAAGGAATTAAAGGCCGCAATATTCGTGTGCGGATCGTCGGTTAAACCGATATTAACGCTTGGCTAGCTACGTAGCAGCAGGCCAAGCGTATCAAAATACTTCAGCCAGCATGCTGCAACCAAGTCAGACTGCGTTGGTGTTGGTGATGGCCGCTGTTACAATTTTAATCGCAATGCCGAGTTAGCCAACTACGCCGTGCAAAACACCAAACACCACGACGCTAGCATGTCAGCAGGCTAAGTCGATTTATTTCAGCTCAGCCCGTGGCAGCGCCGCACAACGGTCGACCCAATCTAAGGCCGCCGCCGCAGGGGCAAATACCACCTCACCTGCAGGGTGCAACATCTCCAGCAGTGGTTTCGTCTGAAGCTGCCTAGTCGGAGCTGCGCTGACCATCTGGTTAAATTGCCGCTGTTGCTGTAACAGAAACTCCAGCTCCGGCGAGACTTTGGCAACATCAGCCAGCCGTTGTTGCTGCAGGACAAATGCCCGTTGCCACTGTGGCCAATCCGCCGGTAGCTGGCAGGCCGGCGCTGTGGCAAAGCCCTGTTGCAGCGCTAGCAACGCCGACGGTTCGAGTAACAAAGCATCGGCTAGCTGATCAAGCGGTGCGTCGAGGTGATAGCGCCCCGCCGCAGTTTTTAAATGATGCCGACCATAATAGTGCAGCGGCTGCAGATACTGGCTGAAGTCCGACAGCGCCTGCCATTGCGCCGGCGTCAGCGCACCCAGCTCGCGTGTCGCCCATTGCTGCAGTCTAGCCTGTGCCTGCTGACGATGTAACATGCCAATTTGCGTCGCATAATGGTCCATTTGTTGTAAGCGTGCCGGCAAATCGGTAGCTTTCAGCGCAGTAGCCGGTGACCAGAAGCGTTCAGCCACCACCAACAACCTTGGCCATAACTTGGTATCCAATAGTTCAGGCGGCACCAGCTCAGTCCAGAGTGCCGCTTCCCCCCCCCATAACAATTGTTGCTGCGCTGCGGTCAGCGCCGCCGTTGCTGGTAAAGGTGTATAAGGCTGCGCAGTTAACTGCAGCGGATAACTGTGATTGCCAATCAGCGCCAGCGCATCACTTGTAGCTGTCTGATCTAAGCGAAAGCGCAGTTGCACCGGACCGAGATAATTGTCGGCATCGACCCGAACTTGCAGCGCCTTTGCCACAGACCAGAGCCGCACTTGTGCTGAGACGACGCCACGACCGCTCGCCGACAAACTGCCCTGCCACTGGCCGTTTGACGACTGATACAGCCGCAGCACACCGGTCACCGTTTTGCCGTTTAACCTTTGTAGCGCATAAGCAAACTGCAGTTTTTGTTGTACGTCGGTTGGGATCACCAACGGTGCTGTCACCTGCAGCGGGTCGTTCTGCCAGTGATAGAATGCAGGCTGTGGCATATCGAGATAAAACCCGGCCGACAATAACGCCGGATGACCGGCTCGAACCGCGGCCCCCAGTGCGTCCTGCCCTTGCCAGCTTTGCACCAGTGTACTAACCGGCAACGCTGGATGTAAGACTTCGTCCCAACCAATCATCTTGCGCTGATGTTGTTGTAATAACACTGCCAACTGTTGATTAAAATAGGCCTGCACCGCATGGCCATCCTGCAACTGATGTTGCTGCATCAGTCGCTGTACCGCACTGTTGGCCAGCCAATAATCGGCTTTGACTTCATCACCACCGATATGCAGATACGGATCGGGAAATAAGCCACGCCACTCCTGCACCAAGGCACGGATAAACTGCCAGCTTGCCGGATTGCTTACATCCAGCACCGGCGCAAAAACACCAAAACGTCGTTCCAGCAACAGCGGTTTTAGCCCGTGCTGGTCGAGCATTTGATCTGGCCACGCCAGCAATTCTGGATAGGCCATGCCTATCGCCGACGCATGACCGGGTAAATCCAGCTCTGGCACCACGCGAATACCGCGCGCAGCGGCATAAGCGACGATGTCCCGCACTTCGGTCTGAGAATAAAACTGGCCCTGACTCGCCAGTTGCTGCAGTTTCGGATACACCTTCGATTCAATACGCCAGCCCTGATCATCCGTTAAATGCCAGTGCAATACATTCAGTTTGGCGGCGGCCATGCCGTCCAGTGTGCGGCGAATATCCGCCGGCGGCAGAAACCGTCTGGCACTGTCAAGCAACAAACCACGCCAGCGAAAACGCGGTTGATCGTTGATAGTCAGCGTCGGTACGCTACAGGCTTTGCTGTTTACTCGAGCAGTGTCGTTTAGCTCTTGTGTTACCGCCTTGCACTGCACCAGCTGGCTCAGCGTCATCAGGCCGTATAACACGCCCGTACTGGTTGGCGCGGTGAGTGTAATACGACCCGCACTGATCACCAGCTGATAACTTTCGTTGTCTTCAGGCCCTGGCACTGCAATGTCGTGGCTATAACGAATCTGCAACTGGGCGGAGGCATTATTCACTTGCTGCACAGCTAATTGCGGCTGAAATTGAGCGAACAGCGCCACTGCACCCTGATGCGCGCCAGGTACCGGTGCTTGTACCGGCGCTTGTACCGGGCCTATCACCGACACTTGTAACGGCTGCGACAAAGCCACCAATGCCCCAGTGCCATGTACTTCAGCCGGCTGTGGCATCAGCGCAGGTACTGCCAGCACTGCTTTGCAGTAGACTAAGCAAATCAATATGAGTGTATATTTACGCATTGAATTAATCCTGTAAAAGCAGTTGCGGCATCTGTTGCACCGCTAAAATAGCGCCATGCTGCACCACCACACTGGCAGCCAGCTGATGGCCTAAACGCGCAGCAGCACGGATATCTGGCGCTAAAATCGGTGATAAAAGTGTTAGATAGTGCGCTAAAAAACCGGCGGCAAAAGCATCACCTGCCCCACTGCTGTCAACCACAGTGTCGATTCGCTCAGCTGCGACCTGTTGCAGCAGTACCGCGCCATCGGTCGAGCGGATCGCCAGCCAACATGGCGCAGCGCCGCATTTAAGTACCACGCTGCCAGCACCGCCGGCTAGCGCCGCTTCCGTCAGCGCAGCAGCATCGGCATCGGGCCGTTGCCAGATCAAACGCTCGTCCGTGTCTGTTAATAACACCAACCGGCACAGCGGCAATAACAGGCGTTGCCAACGTGCGGCTGTCGCAGCCGACCACAGCAACGCGCGAAAATTATTATCATAAATCAGCATGCCGCCGCGCTCGACAAAGGTTTTTATCGCGCTGAACAGGCGTATCCGATCAGCTTCCGTCAGAATAGCCAGGCTGATGCCGCTGAGGTACAACGCCTGCAACGAACCCGCGGCTAATGCCTGTTCCAGCGCTGTAGTGACGCCGATCTGGTGCTCGGAAAAATAGGCTCGCGCCGCACTGTCATCCCGTTGATAGCGAAAACTGCGCTCACCGCAGCCGTCGATATCAATCCAATAATGACCAATGCTTTTTTTTGGATCACGTGCCGCCTGCACGGCCAGCCCTTCGGTACAAAGCCGCTGTACCAGCTGGTCACTCTGCTCATCCAGCCCGAGTTTGGTAAAATAGTGCACGTTGATCTCAGCGGCTCTGGCGGTTGCCGACTTTTGCCAACTTAATCGGTGCAAATACAGCGCCGTATTCAGCGTATCGCCGCCAAAGCCAAAGCCATGACCGTCGACGCGGTGTTCACACATCACTTCACCAAAAAATCCAATCTGCATCAGCGTGCCTCCGCAACATTCGTCGCTTGAGAGGGCGCGCACGCTGCCGGTTCTGCTACACCAGCCTGATCAGTCACCCGCCCCGCCGCCAACAATGCCAGTGCGTCCGATCGGCTGATCGCAACCGGTTTGGTCAGCACACTGCCGAGTACTGCCGCAACAAGACTGAGCAACGTCGCCGGGATCACCGGATTGCCCCAGAACTCTTTGCCACCAGGTGTCAGTAACACCAGAGTCGACACCAGCGGTGCCGTTGCCAGTGCCGCCAGCGCGCCCGTTTTATTCAGCCGGGTCCAGCGTAAACCTAATACCGCGACAGCAAACAAACCAGCCAACACCATGCCAACCATAGTGGTGATATAACCAAGGATATTGTCGGCCATTAACGCGAAACCCAACGCGAGCGCCACCACAGCAACCAACCCGAGCCGCGACAACCGAACCACTTGCTTTGGCGGCGGCAGCCTGCCACAGACAACTTTGTATAAATCGCCGACCAGCACAGCAACGGCAGCGATCGCATCGGAACTGGCGCTAGATAACGTGGCAGAAATACCGGCCAGCAAGACCAAGACCCCTAACGCCAATGGCAAGGTGTTGAGCGCCAAAAACGGAAATGCATAGGAGGGATTTTCTAAAGCCGGTGCCAGTTGTAACGCTGCCAGCCCAAGTAGCGCTGGGATCAGTGAGAAAAACAGATACAGTACGCCTGACCAAACAAAAGATTTGCGAATTGCCGCCACGTCTTTGCCGGAGTAAATACGTTGGCGAAAACTAGGCGTCGCCAGCACGCCGATCGCCACGGCCACCGCCAGCGATAAGCCCGGCAGCCAGGTACTACCGGCATCTGGCGTCTGGCGATCGGCAAGAGCTATGGCCTGCTGCTGGATCGCGTCAAAGCCGCCGACCGCGGCCAAAGCAAAACCGGCCATCAGCACAAACCCAACAAATAAAATGATCGCCTGCACCGCATCGGTCCAGACCACAGCGGTATAACCACCAATCACCACGTAAATGGCAAAGCCGATGGCAATCAATAATTTACTTTCAGTCAACGACAATCCGGTCAACCAAGCCAAATACATACTGCCGCCAAGAATATGTGCGCCCAGCCAGCCAATACAGGCGATAAAAATGAACACGCCGACCACATGCCGGACTTGCCGATCTGCCCCGGTGTAATAGCTCAGCTCTTCGGCCATAGTTAGGAAATTAAAGCGGCGCAGCGGCGCAAACCACCACGCTAACAACAAAATACCGATGCCACCGCCAAGACCATACAACACGCCGCCCCAACCATGTTGATAGGCATACCCGACCGCCCCCATCGACGAACCGGTCCCGACCATGGTTGCCACTGTTGTCCCAAGCATCAGCCAAAACGGCAGCGCGCGGCCGCCCAATAAAAAGTTTTCACCACTGTTGGATTGGTGGCGGGACACCCACCAGCCGAGCAAAATCATCGCCGCCAGATAAAGCGCGAAGCCGACCAAAAATATCCATTGTTGCTGCATAAGTTGTTGCATGTAACGTCAGTGCCTCGTCATTATGGGAGCTTGTAAAACGGAACTACGCGGCGCTGCGACCGCGCTGAATGCAAAAGGGTTTAGCTGCCTTTGTAGCAGGTCACATCGACTTCCACTTTACAGTCCACCACTAAGTCAGCCACCGCGCAGATCCGTGCCGGAGGATACGCGCCAAAAACCTCGCGAAACACTTTGTTAAAAGAGCCAAAATAACGCGGATCAGTCAGCACCACGGTGACATGCACCACATGCTCGAGGCCATAACCGGCTTCTTGCATAATATCGAGGCAGTTCTGAATGGCCAGCCGGGACTGTTCGACAATGCCACCATCCACCACTTCGCCGTTGGTCATCGGCGTTTGGCCTGACACATACAGCCAGCCACCTGCTTCTACTGCGCGGGAAAAAGGTAAAAACTGACCACCGGTCCCGGTGCCGCCTTCAGCGCCAAATCTACGGATCATGGGAATTACTCCTTATTTATATTGTTGGATGAACGGGGCAGGAAACGACCGGCACGAGCCCCGGTCGCCGCACCCTGCTGATAACTAAGCACACCGTTAACCCAAACGGCTTGAATACCGGCGGCACATGCCACTGGCGTGGTAAAAGTTGCGGTGTCGCGCACCTGTGCTGGATCAAATAACACCACATCCGCGTGATACCCTTCCCGCAACAGGCCACGGCCTGGCAGATTAAAATTTCTCGCTGACAACGCTGTCATTTTATGCACAGCTTCAGGCAGACCAAACAGTTGTAGATCCCGGCAATAATGGCCCAACACCCGCGGAAAGGTACCCCATAACCGCGGATGCGGCATCGGATCACACGGCAAGCCGTCTGAGCCAATCATGCTAAATGGCGCCTGTAGAAACCGCTGAACATCGGCCTCATGAATGCCGTGATATACCGCGCCAGCCGGCTGTAAGCGCGCAGCCGCCTCCAGCAGACTGCAATGCCAGTCGGCGGCGATCGCGGCCAGCAGACGACCAGCCATCGCCGGTTCTGGTTCAGACCAAGTGATGAAAATATCAAAATCAGCGGTAACCTGTGCCAGATCCAACGTGCTGGAACTGGCTGAATAGGGATAACAGTCGCAGCTAAATTGTTGTTGCCGGCGTCTGTCGGCAAAAAAGTCGAGGATCTCGGCCGAGCGTCCCCAATTCGCCACTCCCGCACATTTCAGGTGTGACACGACCACTGGCACATTTAGCGCTTGGCCAAGGTCAGCGGCTTCGGTCAGCGCCGCGATGATGCCGTCAAATTCAGTGCGTAAATGCGTGGTGTAAATCGCACCAGAAGCCGCCAGTGGTGCCGCCAAAGCGAATAATTCTGCGGCTGGCGCGGCATTGGCATTGTGATAGGCCAGGCCTGAACTTAACCCTAACGCCCCTTGCGCAAGTGCCTGTTCTAGCGACAGGCGCATACCGGCGATCTCATCGGATGTCGCCGCCCGGTCGAGACTCGCCATCGTACCGGCGCGCAGCGCAGTATGGCCCACTAACGCCGCTACATTAACTGCAGGCTGTACCGTATCGACCGCCACGGCATAATCAGCAAAAGTTGGATAACAAAAATCGGTCCGAGCCCCCAGCAAATTGAGTGGATCCGGTACCGCCGTCGATAACAACGTCACCGGCGCGGCGCTGATGCCACAATTGCCAGTAATCACCGTGGTGATGCCCTGACTGAGCTTGGCCAACATCTGCGGGTTGCGGAGTACTTCCAAATCATCATGGGTATGCACATCAATAAAGCCCGGCGCCAACACCAATCCTGTGGCATCTAACACCTGAGCTGCCTGCACTTTTGGCGTCGATAAATCGCCAATCGCCACAATTTTGCCACCACGCATGGCCACATCAGCCACCCATCCGGGACCGCCACTACCATCGAGCAGCATGGCTCCCTTGATCAGCCAATCACATTGATAAGACTCTTTACTGCGGTCTGTCAGCACACTTAATCTCCCAACGGCAGGCGCTCTGGCCCATTGCGGTGTTCATCCAGCTCATGTTTAATCCGACGTAACTTTTCGCGGGATTTGCGTTGATTCAGTACCGCAATCTGACTGACCAAAATATCAATGGCCGCCAGCATCACGTAACGTGACGCACTTGGTTTGTAAATGAAATCAGATTCTTGCGTCAGAATTGGCAAGTGAATATCGGCCAGCACCGACAAGCGACTATCTGGGCAAATCGCAATCACCTGGCTGCCGTAATCTTTGGCAATTTGGACCGCAGCTTCCACATCAGGGCTATACCCACTCAGAGACAAGCACAACACGACATCGCCTTTATCGACACTGGCCGCCGTCATCCGCATTAACAACGGATCAGAATAGGCATTGCTGTGCACGCACAATCGAAACAACCGGTTATGCGCTTCCTGCGCCAGCACTGAGCTGCCGCCACCGACACCAAAAATTAGCACTTTCGGCGCCTGGATCATCAACTGCGCGGCAGCTTCGGTCACTTCCGGCCGAATTAAGCCGCTGTTGAGCTGCAAAATATCGATAATGGCGCTGTAAATCGCCGGAATGTCTTTTTGTTCCACCGGTTTTTCATTGTTAAAGCGCTCACCGACCGCGGCCGACTGCGCCAGGCGCAATTTTAATTCACGCACATTGGTACACTGCAGCGCGCGCGCCAGCCGTGTAATACTGGCATGACTCACACCAGCTTGATCTGCCAACTCGTTGATCGGTGCATTGGCGGCGTAATTCAGGTCATGCAGAATAAACCGCGCCACCTTTTGTTCGGCTGGTCGCAAATGCGCCAGACATTCATGAATTTTTGACACTATATCCACAGTAAAAAGTCCTCAGGCCCACCACAGGCAATGTGCTTGCTGATTAAAACTCGGTCGCCAGCACCCGTCGTACGACAAAATCCGCGTCCAGTACCGCCAATTGCCGCCACTTATCCAGCGTCAGACATGGGTGCGACGCAGAAAAAGCCAGCATATCACCAACCGCTAAATCTGTGGCAGGAGGGATTTGCAGTTGCAAATGCTGGTCCATTATTTTGACCGAGACCAACCCATCAGCAACCGCTACCGGCGCAGTCATGCCAGGGCGGTACCACAACACTGCTTGTGGCAACCCGGCGTCGAATGCGACATCCCGTTTGCCAAGCCCAACAATGACCAGATCAGGTTCCGGCCGCGACAACACATAGGCCCATAATTGCAATGCATCTTCTAATGCACCGGGAACTAAGCAGGCCACTGCACTGCGCGCTAATACCTGCTGCTGCGCATCTTGATAAATGCCACTGTCATGTAATGCATAACAGCCAGGTCGCAGCACTAATGCCACGCCTTGTGTACTTAAGTCACTGCAATTAAATTCAGCCGCGACCAAGTCGTACCAAGTCGAACCGGCGCCACTGAGCAATACCGGCGGCCCACCGCCCGGCGATAAATAGCCAGCCTGCAGTAAACGCCGGGTTGTGTCGCAACATTGCTGCACAAACTGGCGCACCGGCGCCGCCCCATCTTTTACCATGCCTTCATAAAATTCCACCCCACATAGCCGTAGTGCAGGAAATTGCTGGATCTGCGCCGCCAACGCCATCGCATCATCACCACTGCGCACACCACAGCGTCCGCCGGCCACCCCCAGTTCGAGCAATAGTTGTAAGCGGACACCTGCCTGCGACATTTCCTGCTGCAAGGCTGGTAACTGCGCCGCATCGTCAATCAGACAATAGAATTCCAGTCCGGTGGCAATTAAGGCCGCGACCTGACGCTGCTCGGTGCGGCCGACCAACGGATTAGCCAGCAAAATCCGCCGAACGCCAGCCCGAGCGGCACTCTGTACTTGTGGGACTGTAGCCAACGTCATGCCCCAGGCTCCGGCGGCTTGTTGGGCCCGAAATAATTCTGGCGTCATCGCCGTTTTGCCATGCGGCGCTAACAAGGCGTGACTTTGCGCGGCAAACTGCGCCATCCACTGCAAGTTACGCTGCAGTGCTGACCAGTTCAGCGTCGCCAACGGTAAACAGATCTCACCAGCCAGCAACGACCAGCCCAGCGTTGATAACTGTGACCAATCACCAAGGCCCTTGCCGGTAACGGCAAAACTGTCTGCAGAAACAACAGCCAAAGCAGCCACTTTAATACTCCTACTTGTGCTAGCGCCACAATAAACCCGCGCCAGACTGGTGAAAAACCCAGCATTTACCGCTGTAAAAATAATCGTTGCACAACGCTAAGATAGCGTGTTACAAAATAACACGCAAGCACAAATATAAAGTTAGTTAATAACGCAATCACGTTCACCGCACTCAAAAATAGTGGGCGACGAGCACCAAACTGCAGGATTTTCTGCAAAAAAACAGGCTGCCGCGACCCAGATACCAAAGGTGAAATAACCAGTTATTGCAGAGGAACAACATGTCACACACACAATTTCGCGTCAGCCTGCTGGCGCTATCTATCGCGATGCTGCTAAGCACGCCGGCGCGGGCACAAACCGCAACCGATGTCACTGCGGCAAAAGAACAAGAGATCGAGCGCCTGGAAATTCGCGGTATTGCCGCCAGCAATAAACAAAACCTGAATAACAAAAGATTCAGCGACCAGGTCGTTGATACCATCACCGCCGAAGATTTAGGCAAACTGCCGGACGTGACGATCACTGACACGCTGCAGCGGATCCCCGGCGTCCAGATCCGACGTTCGGCCGGTGAAGGCTCAACCGTCAACGTGCGCGGCATGCCACAGGTCACTACTTTATTAAACGGCGAGCAGTTTTTATCTGCCGGTTCTTTAACCACAGTGCAGCCAGATTTTACTGATATCCCGTCTGCGCTGATCGCCGGCATCGACGTATTAAAATCCCCCATGGCCAATGTGTTAGCCGGCGGCATTTCCGGCACGCTGGATTTAAAAACCTGGCGGCCGTTGGACTTAAAAGCGGGCAGCACTTTTGCTTTTAACACCGAACTGACGCGCGGTAGCCTGTCAGAAGAGAATGACGGCAAAGTGTCATTATTTGGCGGGTACAAATCCGATGACGAGAAGTTCGCCGCGGTGATGACCTTGTCCTATGACCAGAACAACCTCGCCAACTATTTAAATGGCGCTATCCTCAACGCGATGGAAGTGATTGGCGAAAACGAAAAAGACAAACGCGATTTTAACGCCGATAAAGATAATAACGATACGTTCTTCACCCAGCGTTATTACGGCGTGATGGACCGCACCACCGAGCGCGACCGCATTGGCGGCAATGCCTCAGTGCAATATGTACTCAGTGACACGCTGACGCTGACCGCCGATCTGTTTCATACCCAAATGGACGACGCCGACCGCAAACAAGGCCTGATGGTCGACAGCGCTCGCGGCAATAACTGGGCATATTCCGATAAATTTATCCCGCGTGCCGACGGTCCTCTCGGCGGCAAAATCTATACCGTGAGCGAAGCGCTGTATCAGGTTCGCCGCGTCAGCGCGTACTCCGAAAGCCTGACCAACGATCGCGAATCAACCAACCTAAACCTACAACTGGACTTTGATAACAAAGACAACTTCTCCGGTTCAGTGCGCTACCTGCATGGCGACGCCAGCCGCGACCATACCGAAAACGTCGCGCATGCGTATGTCACCAGTGGCGCGCAACATGGCCTGATGCGAAACGTCGGCGCAGGCGTTGAGCCAGTCAACCCACGTGGTTATGGCCCGGCCGATATCCCGGTGCAATTTAACCGTGGCGGCAAATATATCAGCCTAAGTTATCCGCAAGGGTTTGCTCAGGACATCAAACGCACCAACTTGGTCTCTACATATTCCGAGAACAATTTCCACGAACAAGCCACGCTCGACGTACTGCGCGCTGACGGGAAATATGCCTTTGAACTGGGCGATCTTCAGTCGCTGTCATTTGGCCTGCGTACCGCCAAAAGGGATGTCGAGCGCGATACCTTTATTCTGGTCGCACCGTTTAAAACCGGTAATTTATCGGCCGACGTGATGTGGAAAGACTCTGGCGCCTCATTAGGCGATACCAACGGTGACGGCGTCGCCAGCGTGGTTGGTGGCGATCTCACCTTGGGCCGGGCCTGGTATTTTGACGAACTGCCCGCCGGTTGGGTACATCAGGTTAATGGCTTTGGCCCGGCCAGTTCCAACAGTTTTTATCTGATTAACCCCAAAGCACTGGATAACCCATTTACCTCACAAAACCAGCTGTATCCTGGCAATAAAAAACTGTCCGATCCGGCCAAAAGTTATGGGGTAACCCAACAAGACCACAGTGCTTACCTGAAACTGGATTTGACCGGTGAACTTGGCAGCCTGCAGTATCAGGCCAATCTTGGCGCTCAGTACATTAAAACCGACCTAGAAATTCTGCAGAATCTAGTGGGCAGTGCACGGCCCTGTTCACTTTGTACTGCAGCGATTAAAGCTGGTGAAGAGCTGATCAACCGCGATGACGATACCGTGCTGCCATCCGCCAACTTCCGGCTGGACCTCAGCGATGAACTGATCCTGCGTGCTGCCTACGGCAAAACCATGACCAATTTGGATTTCAGTAAATTGGCCGGTGGTGTGTCGGTTGGTCGTACCCGCGCCGGTGACGTGCTGGCCAAAGAATTTGGGGTGTCACCGGATTTACTGGTCGCCGTCAGCGGCCGCCAGAATGGCAATCCGCAGCTGCAGCCGTGGCGCTCCACCAACTACAACCTCGGCCTGGAATGGTACTACGACAGCGCCAGCTTATTCAGTGTTGGCCTGTTTCGGATGAACATCGATTCCTTTATCGAAAAAGGTCAGGTGATGAAAGGCCTACCGGATATCGACGGCGTGGTGCGGCGTGAAGTGCCTGTTGACACCGAAATTAACGGCAAAGGTGGCACCGTAAAAGGCGTTGAAGTCACCTGGCAACAAAGCTTCGATTTCCTGCCAGGCATCTGGAGCGGTTTTGGCACCACGCTGAACTACACCTATGCACCGTCTGACAGCGCCAACAAAGATCTGTACGGCAGCCTACTGCCGATCCAGGACAACTCGGAAAACTCCGGCAACGCGGTGATTTGGTACGAAAAAGATCGCCTGCAACTCCGCTTGGCCGCCAACTATCGCAGTGACCGGTTGGACTCATTGGCTATCCCGCTGGGGAAAGGCGTAGTGCCCATCTGGACTCAGTCCACGATGTATGTTGACGCGTCCGCCAGCTACGACCTGTTTGAACACAGCAGTGTGTATCTGCAAGTCAGCAATCTGACCGGCGAGTTTGAAAACAACTATGCGCAGTGGCGAGATCACGTGATTTCTCAGAACGTTTACGAAAAACGCTGGATGTTAGGCTGGCGCAGCCGCTTCTGATCCACCTGCTTTGCCCACTCCCTGTTTGAGTGCGATGTTTGGGGCCTTCGGGCCCCTTTTTTTCGATTTATGCCAGTAGTAGGTGGTTATCTGGCTGAAATGGCGAGTATCACACAGACTAAAAAACATCACCAACGACAACCACACAGACTCACAGTACCGACTGACCCAGCGCCCAATTTTGACAAATTGAAAAGCAAATATTTTTACGATATCGCCAAAACTAACATCCGCACCAACTCGGTGGTTCCGGCCACTGCAACAGTATGGCCGCGATAACCGGCCATGTTTTTACTCGTGCGAAGTCAGCACTTTTCCAACTGGCACATCACTTTGGATCAAGGCAGCCGTAACTGGCGTCCCCCATCCAACGGCAGCACGCGACCCGTGATGTAGCTGCTTTGCAACAAATAGACAATAGTCGCCAGCACCTCTTCGGCGCCTGGCGCGACGCCAAGCAGGGACTTTGCCAGTGCACGCTGCCGATAGCTTTCATCATCACCGTCATTAAACATCAACAACGCTGGTGCAATCGCGTTCACTTTGATATTGGGAGCGAGCTGGCGAGACAGTGAATAGGTGAGATTTTCTACCGCCGCTTTTGAGGCGGCGTAAGCTTGATGTTTTTCACTGCCGACACTAGCAACAAAGTCCGTCAGATGGATAATATCGGCGACCGCATCGCCTACATTATTACCAAAATTTTCGGTACCAATTTTTTGCGCGCGATACGCAAGCAGCAGCGGCAATAAGGCTCGGTTTAGCAAATACGCGGCGCGGGCATGAATGTTCGACATCGAATCAAATACCGCCGCATCTTGTTGCAGCTGCGCAAGCGTGTCGACCTTACCGATAGCGGCGTCTAGCGGTAAGTCCTTTTGCCAATCCGATGCGTTGTGGATAATCGCGCGCAGCTCAACACAATGCTGTTTCAGCTGTTGAATAAAGTCGGCCATGCTGTGAAGATCGGTGAAGTCGGCCTGCAAACAAATAACACCAGCGGCGATTAACTCATCTACGGCCGGATGACGACTGCGATAGCTGACAATCACCTGGTAACCTTTTTCCTGCAGCGCCAAAGCGCAATAAAGACCAACGCGCTTGGCCGCTCCGGTGATAAGAATATGATCCGGCATCAAAAACTCCTAAGTTAGCCGTGGCTAAAGATGTGCCGCCTTCGTCCAATGTTAACGTTTATATTGGCTGGGGCAATAACCGCGACTGACTTCGGTTGGTCGCAATTGCAAATGCTTCGTCATACGACCAGCCACTCGGCATCGCCACAAACGAAAACTCGAACTTTTCAGCTCACGGCGCATCAATCGCACCACCGCACTTTCGTTCAAGCCATAAATCTGGTTAATTGCCTCAAACGGCGTGCGGTCTTCCCACGCCATTTCAATAATGCGCGACAGCTCGGCGGCGGTGAACTTTGGTAACAACATGGGATAAAGACGCGAAAAGAGCAGATATTCGAGATTACGAAGCGTTCTTAGGGTTAGATCAATTTTAGCCACGCTGCATTTACAACCGCCAAAAATCTGCGTCAAAGCCTGTACTTTGACGCAGTCGCTAGCAATATCGGAATTTTTTATCCTTGCGCTTTTTATCCTGGCGCTTTTTATCCAGGCATTTTCATCCAGGCGGCACACCAACCGTTGGTATTCACTAGCTTGGCTGGGAAAATATTACATGGCCGCCATTCAGCAGCTGCGTCACCTTTGATATGGGCACAGTTACTACACTTTGCTCCATCCACTGTTGATTTGTGGACATACTTCATGGCTGCGGCCAAAGGATCATCAAGTTTTAACTGCTCGTCAGCTACCGCTCTGAGGCTAATGCTGCCCATGGTGATCCCGACCAAACTGCAGGCGGATAGTTTTAGAAAATTGCGACGATCAAGTTCGGACATAGTTAACTCCAAGTGTTTATTTGGTTGTTTCTTTGACTTATTGCTCGACTGTAAATACGCCAACTTTGAACTGGGTTCAAAGTAACGACAAAGCACAGTCAGTATAGGTACGATCAGAGAACGACTATGGATGATTATCAACTTTCAGAAAAATAGGATATTGATCCTGCGCATAAAAATTTCAGCTAGATCAAATAACGCCCTGATAAATGCCGACACCAGTGCATTGGATTGCTCAGCAATCGCCATTGCAACAGTAAAACACCTTCGCGGCCTTGGAAAGCGATCCCACATATGCATCATAAAAAACAATCACAATTTAGAAAAATAACCACGACTGTTTGGCAAAACCTATACAGCTTGCACAAAGAGCTGATTTTTTTCGCCATGAACCAGCGCACACTGCTCGAGCACGTTCAACAAGCTCCGGTGACAGGCCACTAGCCTCTTTACCGACACTGTCGATTAAAAAGCCGAACAGCGGCAGCACAATTACAGTCACTGCGAGGGGCTAAAATACGAAAAACCGGCGACTTATGCGCTCTAGCGCACCGACGCGAAACCGGAAAACAGGGATGATCAAACTTGGTCAGTGGTGCATGTTTCGACGTTTGATCTCAGTAATAAAAGATGCAGCAAATAGTCAACATTTTGTCAAAAGGCTATTTTCACGATCACTCAGACAAAATTTTTCTACTGGGGCAATAACGAGCAACCATGTACACAACTATTTACAAAATTTCACAATATAGCACTGCTTTTGCATGGTACGACAACCCTCTTGACTCGCTGTCATCCAGCGTTGACGCGGGTTGATGATCATAATGCTGACACATAACGTAGATACGATCAGCAGACTCAATATTTTGCCAACGCAAAACTGCAGCGGTTGGTCTCAGCTGTTGCGGTGCAATTTAAGCTATTCTTAAACTGCCGACCGCATTGACTGAGCAGCGCTATTTTGTTTATTTCCTGAACATCAACCGAGGTAGTTATGGCGTCCACCCACCCACAGCAAGCAGACTCTACAGGCCAAATAACATCAGCTAAAGTCCTGACAGCAGGGTTTAACAGCCCTGTGCCAGAATGTACGCTTCAGGTGTCGAGCCAGCTGACGAAAACCCACGGGCAAAACTTTACCATTGAACAAAAAATCGCAAAATCCCCCGCCCTTGGGCAACGTTCTTGGTTTGACCGATTACTGGAGATTTTCTGAAATGTTACACGTTGGCTGCAAACGATTGTAGCCAACGTGTAGCTCTCGTACACTCGCTTCGGTAGTTTTTACGGTACAACCTTGATGAAAGACCCAGGGCAATAACCGCTCAGTTTCTGTTCTAACCACGGCATAACATTCACAGCACATGGCTTCGAGCTTAGGCCGTGCCAAAATGTTGATATGACCCCGGCTATATTCAATCACCCCTAAACGCTGCAACCGACCGGCAGCGTCAGTGACACCTTCGCGCCGAACGCCAAGCATATTGGCGATCAGTTCTTGGGTAATATGCAATTCATCACCGGGCAAGCGGTCGTTGGATAATAGCAACCAGCGGCAGAGTTGTTGATCGATGCTGTGATGCCGATTGCAAACCGCCGTTTGCGCCATTTGCGTGATCAAAGACTGGGTATAGCGCAACAATAAATGAAGTAACAGCCCATGACGGTTAAATTCATCTTTTAGACGCTGGCCGTTTAACCGATAAGCACTGCCGGCACACTGCACGACTGCGCGGCTGGTGGTGCTTGAACCGCCCATAAATAATGACACGCCCACCACGCCATCGTTACCGACCATTGCAATTTGCGCCGAGGCGCCACTTTCCATCACATACAACAACGACACAATGGCATCGGTTGGAAAGTAAACATAATGTGCGGTATCCCCACTCTCATAAAGCACTTTGCCAAGCGGCAAGCTGACCCATTCCAACAAGGGAAATAACCGCTGCTGTATATCTTGTGGAAGTTCGCGAAGTAAATGATTTTGTTCGAAAAAATGTTCTTTGATCATCGGGGTTCTTCCTGATTGTCTGGAACACCAATTCGTTTAATCAACGGTTGCGCGCATGGCAAACATCACACCCTGATTCGAAAAATGCTGATGGTGACTTTATCGTCGCCAAGGCATGGGCATCACATGCGGATATTTAAGCCCTCTTTACGTACACTGAGCAACAAAACACTCGGTATAGTGTTCCACCCTATGCGCAAAATCGTGGCAGATGTTGACTTTGCCCTACGGATAAGAGGTTTTTTCGGCGGGCTTTGCAGTTCGTTGTTCAAACTCAGTGGTGTTCTAACTAACACCCTGCCGATTGCAGTCTTTTTAGTATATACATACTGAGCTAGTTATATGTGCGATATCGAACAGACACGAAAATAACACGACAGTCACAGCCACCCTGCAGAACATTTTGCTCCCAGCGCTGCCCATTTAGTGAAACCGCGGCGCCGCTTTGGTCAAGTGAAAGCCAAATTGATACCAGCATTTTAATTGCTGATAGCAGCTGCACGCATGTTGCTCCAGACCGGCTCGCTGTTGCAACTGCACCCGTCCGCGATGGTAGCTGATCAGACCCAAATCACGCAGGTGCCCGGCCGCAACGGTAATACTACTGCGCCGGACCCCCAGCATGCCTGCCAAAAAGTCATGTGTCAGATGTAAATCGTCGCTCTGCACACGGTCGGCGGTCATCAATAGCCATCGCGCCAAGCGAGGCTCCAACTGATGAAAGTGGGTACAACTGTTTAGCATCGCTTGCTGCGCCTGCAGCACCACTAAATAACGACTCAATACCGTTGCCAGCGCGGGCACTTTTGGCAGCAGCTGCGGTAATAATGCAACCGGTAACTGCAATGCAAGCCCACGCGTTTGCACAATGGCGGACACGGGCGCCCAGGCAACCGCCAACACCGAGCTCGCGCCTAACATTCCCTCTTGCCCAATCAGGGTTAATTCAAAAGGTAATTGTCCGGGCAATACATGCACCAGCGACAATACGGCGTTCAGCGGCCAGTATAGATGTGTAAAATCCTTGCCCGCTTGGCAGAGTTGCCCGCCAACATTCAGCTCAACTGGCTTTAAGTGCTGCATCAGAATTTGCTGTTGACTGCGCGGTAATTGTGAAAGCAATTGATTTGACCCCAGACCACTTTTTGCAGTGAACATGTATTTTCTCCGAGCTCAGCCAGCGACCGGCTGGTAAATTGGGCAGTATGCTCGTTGATCCGCGCCATCATCGTGCGCGAGCCCACATATAAAGCAAATGATCTGGCATTCATTTCGGTACGCTGCCTCTGTACGATAAACAACCGGCTATGCGCGCTGTCGCACCGACGGTTTCCTCAGATGGTCTTAATCTGCATGTTCGATGCTGTAACCCCTACGGTACGATTGGTTCGATCATGGAGAATTATAATGAACAAAGATTATCGTCAATTTATGCTTGCCTCTGCCGTGCTGTTAACGATCTCTGCACCCAATGTCCTTGCCGCCGATGCCAGCGCCAACGTGGTTGCTGATGCCCGCCAAGAATCACAGATTTGGACAACCTATGCCCTGAATCCTTATCTGCGAGCGAACGATTTAAAAGTCGTGGTCCAAAATGGTAAGGCGGTGCTCACCGGTAAAGTGAATGAGAAAGTTAATAAAGAGCTGGCTAACGCTATCGCGCTTGGCGTTTCAGGGATTACCGATGTCGACAATCAAATTGAAATCGCAGCCGACTACCGCCCGGTGTTGCCAGGTGGCAGCTATGGCGAGCGGATGGACGATGCCAACATTACAGCAGCCGTAAAATCAAAATTATTGTGGAGCAAAAGTACCGATGGCTCCAGCATGGATGTCAGTACCAAAATGGGGGTGGTTAGCTTAACCGGCCCAGCGGATACCCAAGCCGACAAGGATGCTGCTGGGCGTCTGGCGCTAAATACACGCGGCGTTGCTTCAATCAACAACAATCTGATGGTTCGGGGCAAGCCATTAACGGCCGACGAACGAGCCAAACAAGCAAAAGCCGAGGATGCCGCCAAAGGGCATACCATCTCAGATAGTTGGATTACCACCAAAGTCAAATCGACTTATCTGTACTCAAGCAATGTCGCAGGGACCGATATTGATGTCAGCACCAATTCGGGCATTGTCACCCTAACCGGTAAAGTGGCCAGTGGGGCGGAGCGTGCGCTGGCGATTGAGCTGGCACAAAATATCCGTGGCGTGAAAAGTGTCAGCTCAAAAGCGCTGACCTTCTGAAGTATCGGCAACAGATGAATGATGCCAGGGGCTGACGAACGCGCCCCTGATTTTGCGTGGCTGATTGACTGGCGAACGGTGGCCATCTCCACCGCCCTAGATAGGAATACATATATGAACTCTCATTTACAAACAGGGCCATGGATTTTAGCTGCCCCTGGTCGCTGGTGCATACTGGCGGCACTGCTGCTCAGTGTCATGGCCTGTAGTTCAGTGCCGGCACCTGAGGCCGAATTACAAGCCGCCGAACAAGCTATTTTAACGGCCGAACAGGCGCGGGTGAACACATATGCCGCGATAGAGCTTTCCGAAGCCCGGCAGAAATTACAAGATGCTCGCGCGGCGGTGCTGCAAAAAGACATGTTACGAGCCAGCCGTCTGGCACAACAGTCAAAATTAGATGCTGACTTAGCCATCGCCCGCGCTAGCGCCGCTGAAGCGATGGCCGTGAACGATGAAATGAAAAAAAGCACGCTCATCTTGCAACAAGAAATGTTGCGTAACCAAACTGGAGTCAAACCATGAACAATTTGAACAGGTCAGCTTCAAGCGCTATTGTCGTGACAATGTCATTGTTACTGTTAGGAGCGTGTGCCAGCAAACAAGCGACGCCCGAGGGGGCGATTCAGGCAAGGCAGCAGCTCAATAAACTGCAGTCCAGTGCGGAGCTGGCGGTGCTCGCCCCCATCGCAATCCGGCAAGCTGACGCCGCGGTACAAGCCGCCGAGCAGCCCACAAAAGATCAAGCATTGTCTGAACATTTGGTTTTTGTCGCTGATCGTAAAGTCAACATCGCTTGGGCGCAAGCGCAGGCCAAGCATGCACAAGATCAGCGTAAATTACTTGGCGATGCCCGTGACGCAGCTCGTCTTGATTCGCGCACTCGTGAAGCAGATTTAGCCCGTTCTGACGCCAATATGGCACGTAATGATGCCGAACGCGCCCGGGATGAAGCCAATCGAGCCAAATCAGCTGCCGAACAAGACCGGTTAGCGGCAGAACAAGCGCGTACCGAAGCCGCCCTCGCCCTACAACAAGCCAATAACGCCAACGCCAAAGCAGCCGATCTGCAGGCGCAAATTGCTAAACTCAATGCCAAAGAGACCGAACGAGGCTTGGTGGTTACGTTAGGCGATGTGTTATTCGATACCGCACAATCTAACCTCAAAGCCAGTGCCAGCAGTCACTTGGCTAATTTAGCCATGTTCTTAAAAAGCTATCCAGAGCGTGGTGTCATTATTGAGGGTCATACCGACAGTATTGGCAATGAAGATTACAATTTTGGTTTATCTCAACGCCGTGCCGGTAGTGTTCAAGGATATTTAGTTGGTCAAGGCATTGCTGCGAGCCGTATCACGACATCGGGCAAAGGGGAAAGCATGCCAATCGCTGGCAATGATAGCGCATCTGGGCGACAACAAAACCGGCGGGTGGAAGTGATTATCACCGATCCAATGGCCGCGTCGAAGTAATTGCCGCGTTGTAATACCCGACGGCTGTCGATACGACAATGTCAAAATCCCCCTTGATTACAGCGCACCGCGGCTCGGCTGGCATCGGTGCTCTGACCATTTTGCTCAGTACAATCTTTCCGTTTTGAATACACGTCTCTCGTTCATTCGACGCCGCCTGACAAGTCCTCTGGCACGGTGCTTGTCTCCTGGGTTTGTCGCCTAAGTGCTATCACCCCAACATTTGAGCTACCACCGACACCGGATGGTGACGGCTGGGTTATCTCATTCTGCTGTACAAAAAACATTCGCCAATGTGCGGTTACAGACAGACAGTGGCCGGGTGCAGCAACACAATGGTATCGATGTGCACATACAAATATTGCGAAGGGAGAATGTCATGTTCAAGCAAACCAGCACAAAGCCAACTACGATGCCAACTACAATGCCAGCAAGCAAAATGCGCCGACGCCCAGCGGTCGTATCCCGCTCTGCGGTTGCCGTCGCGCCAGGCCCGCTCCTTGTCGCAGCCATTGACAATATGCCACTGCTGCCGACGATCGCTATGCAGACGCAATCCGAGGCAACCGAACGAAAGCAACATGCCCGTTACCAATCAATACATCAGGCGGACCTTGTCCCTGTTGGCTCTATCGAAAGTTGGCGCCTGCTGCTCAAAGAGTTGAGCATGTTGGTTGGCAACCAAGGCAGTGCCGCAATTTTATTCCAGTGCATAGGTAAACTCGGTCCGCAATATCCGGTCTTCGCAGCTCTCAGCCCCCAGCACAGCTGGCCTGAACAACTGGCGATAGTACAAAGTATCTTGCAACAACTACCACAAGCTGCGGCAACATTGGCTCGGCAATCGTTGTGGTGGCGAGGCTGCCAGCTGCTGACCAAATTATTTGGTCAGGCGTTGAGCCGACGCTTACAGCAAAAAGCGCTGTTGGCCCCCAACTCCGTGCTGAGTGCTTATCAGCATGGTTGATTCTGATATACATCCTGAATTTGCCACTGCTCATCTCATGCTTCAAGGACTACACCAACAAGCATCGCAGTTCAAAACCGAATTACTGCGATTGCAACAAAGTCTGGACGTGTTACAAGCCCAATTTAGCCAGACCGATCACCGTGAATTAGTGGCGGCTAACCAGCAATTGGTTTTATCGTCCATCCAAGCAGAGCAGGAACTACTGCAAGTCAAAAGTCATGTCGGTGAGCTGACCAGAACCAGTCAGCGAGACGCCTTGACGGACACGCCGAATCGCACGCTGATGCTCGATCGAATTTCGCGGTCCATCAGCTACGCACGTCGTCACCACCGGCAGCTGGCGCTGATATTTCTTGATCTGGACCATTTCAAACAAATTAACGATCAGCTTGGTCATCAAACCGGCGACGATGTGTTGAAACTGGTGACCAGGCGTTTAAATAGTGTGTTGCGTGATTCAGATACCATCAGCCGTCACGGCGGTGATGAGTTTTTAATTCTATTATCGGCCATCGATAGTGACCAAGCGGTGGCCGCTATTGCGGCCAAAATACTGCAAGCACTGGCTGCGCCGGTGATTTTTATGGATCAACCGATACAAATCAAAGCCAGCCTTGGCATCGCATTTTATCCGGCGCACGGTACTGACGCGCTAAGCTTAATTCAGGGCGCCGATGACGCCATGTACCAATCCAAACGCCGTGGCGGCAGCTGCTTTAGCATTTACAGCAGCAACACGCATAGTCAGCAGAATGGCCATTGCACTGCTGGAACAGATGTTTCAGTTAAATTTTATATTCGGCGTGTCCGTGTGATGACGCACCGACTCCTTGAACGGCAACCGCCATACTGACGAACTCTATTTTCCCCCTGCTCACTCGCCAACTGGCGAATCAGGTTTTAACCCGAGGTTATGATGACGAATCCAATTGATGTGAACCAACAAAAAAAAGACCCAAAAATTGAGCAAGTACGCCAAAGTGTCAATAGTGCGATTCATCACGTGTCGGACGCTATGCATCCAGCGATTGACAGTATGACGCATACAGCACATAACGCCGTTGACCGCCTCGCTGGAGCCGCGGGTCATGCCGCTGAGAATATGGAGCTGAAATCTGCTCAAATGCATGCAGCTCGCGTGCGCCTGACCGAGAAAGTACGCAGCCAAATCAAAGAGCGTCCTTTGCTGACTATCGGCGTCGCAGTCGCTTCTGGCGTGGCGCTGAGCTGGTTGTTAAAATCTCGCCGGTCATCGAGCTAAAGTGATTCAAACAAAGTCAGTGCAAACTGTAGTTGTGCCGACAGCACCGACCGTCGTCGAAACAGCGGCGGTCGGTTCGACTGCCGGCAATCAATTTACTTCAGCCACAGCAGAACCAACCGCAGGCTCCCAACCGGCGGCAGCAGCAGCCACAGCAGCAATGTCCTCACCGTCCACCGAACACAGTTTAACGGCGGTCGTGGTTGCATTATGGCTCGGTTTTCGACAGCGGCTGCATGCACAACTGCAATTGCTCAGTTTGGAAACGCAGCGGGCGGCGCAAAGCTTGGTCAATATGTTAATTCTGGCATTATTCGCCGCATTGTTATTGATTAGCTGCTGGTTCGGTTTGCTCAGTATCGGTATGCTGCTCCTCAAAAGTGCTGGTTTATCAACGATAGCGGCGCTGACCTGCCTGGTATTGATCAATGGCATTGCGTTAGTGAGCTGCCTGAAATTCATTCGAGCACAAAGTTGTTATTTATGCTTCCCGGCGACGATGGCATTGTTAAAACCTGTGGCTGCCAGCTCTCCTGCAGCAACACCGGCCACAGAGCAAAAATCTGATGCTTAAACGAGCAATACCGACTGCCCTCAACCAGCAAATCGAGCAACTACAACAACAAATTCTTGCAAAACGACAGGTGCAGCAACAACAGCAACGACAGTTCCGGCAGTTACTCAGCGAACGACTGACCAGTTGGCCCATGTTGCTCGGCGCGCTGGCCGCGGGGGTAGCACTGCTGCATGTCAGCACCAACGGCACCGCTGAATCGCCAATAAAACCGCCTATTGTTGCTGCTGCCAATGACGACCCTATTGCTGCCACCCATCCGCAAATTGAGCCCGAGCCAGCAGCAAGCTCTGCTTGGCAAGCACTGTGGCACCTACCGCTGCTGTCGCAAAGTCTCTACTGGTTGTTAGAGCAACTATGGCTTTCGGATCTGTTTCGCGCGGGTATCCGGCGAAAATTTCAAAAAAGCAAACAACGACAACCACGGTATTAAAGCCGCTATTTTTGTGTTGTGGATCTTCAATTGCCTTACAGCAACGACCACTACACGGCAATGCACAGCAAGCTGTGCACCGCTAAACCGGATAAGCCGCCATAGCGGCAATCCGGAATGACACAGCCTTGACTATGGCTTAGCCGTGATGATCCGTTTCAAGCCCATAATAGGCATGGATGCGCTTGCCCCAGTTACTGTCCGCCATATCTGGCCAATGCCCTTTGTCAAAACCTGGGGCATCTTTTAACCGGTCTTGCTCCACATTCAACACAAACCGTTTTTCAATGGTATCCAGTGTTAACGCACTCCAAGGCACGGCAAACAACTTCGCGCCGATCCCTAGAAAAATACTGAACGACAGTACCGCATACGCAACACGGCCGCTTGGCACGTCCAGCATGATTTCTTTAATGTTACCGAGATCTTCACCGGCTAAGTTATAAACGCTGTTGCCGATTAATGTTTCTGCACCCATCAACTGTGGGCCTGGACCATGGTTTTTTGGATCAGCCATAAAACTTGAATCTTTATACATGCCATAGGTATCTCGATCTTGGTAATTCATCTTCAGCTCCATTGAATCATAAAAGGCTGCCTGCCGATGCGCACAGCTCGCAGCCAAATCCAGCAACTGCAAATATCTTGCGCGCTGGCTATCGACGACCGTGGTGTCGCCGAGCGTATTGTTGACGCTCTACGCGAGGTTGTCTGTACGACACAACACAATGGGCTTTACATCTTGCTGCGGCCCAAATGCGCTGGCAGATTATTTTTAGCTCAGGCGACGGCGGGTGCGCCACCGCACCGACGCTCAACAGAGCCTGCATTAAACTACAATTTGAAAAATTAAATTCATGTGCACAGGAGTCACTGAATGGGCATTTTATTATTAGCGGTACTGATTTTGTTGCTGATTGGCGTACTGCCAACTTGGCCGCACAGTCGGAATTGGGGCTACCGCCCCGGTGGTGTACTGAGCGTGATTTTAATCATCGCCATCGTACTGGCGCTAACCGGTCGCATGTAAGGCGTGGGTTTTACCCTCGCCCTGCCTGCGAAAACTGTCTACTGAAATTTATCAACCTGATAGGGATCCTATGAAAAACTTTAAAATTATCACTGCGTTTTTTCTGACACTTGCTTTGGTGTCGGCTGTCGGTTGTGGCTCGTCCTACAACAAAGAAGGCACCGGCGAGTACTTTGATGACAGTGTGATCACCAGTAAAGTAAAAACCGCTATTTTCGCCGAAGAATCGTTAAAAGTTGCTGAAATTAATGTAGAAACTTTTAAGGGTATAGTGCAGCTCAGCGGGTTTGTGAACTCACAAGAAGATATTAACAAAGCAGTCACCGTGGCCAAGAAAGTTCGCGGTGTTACCTCAGTGAAAAATGATATGCGGGTGAAATAACCCACGTTGACCGGCATTAGCGTGTTTGACGGTTAGAACATTGGGGCGCCAGCCGGCGCTCGCAATTAAAATGTAAATGGAGCTTTATCATGAAAATATTTCAACCTGTCACGTTAGTCATACTGCTATTGGGGACGCCGCTGTTGGCGCTGGCTGACGTTTCGGATACCAAAGGTGATACGACAGTCATCGCGGCGCAAACCGATATGGATATCAGCAATCGTGTCAAACACGCACTGCAAAGTGACAATATTTTAAAAAGTTACGAAATTATGGTGACCAGTAAAGACGCAGCGATTGAACTGAGTGGTGTCGTGAAGCAGCAAGCAGAAATAGATCAAGCACTGCGGGTCGCCACCGCCATCGCCGGTGTAAAATCCGTCAATAACCGACTGACTTTAAAACCATAAACCTTTTATCGGGTCGGTAAACTCACATCGTCAACAAACTGCGGCAAGGCTTGTTGTAGTTGCAGTTGGCGATGTGGACTTAACCATTGCATCATCAACTTTTGATAAACCGCGGTTGCACGCAACGGTTGCAACGCGACATTGATATCCCGTAACCGCATTTCACCTTGGTCGCCCATCTGGCAACCAATATAAGAGTACATTAATGGCTCCAAACCACGGATAGGTAAATCTATCAATGGGCGTTTTTGCGCACTGAGCGACTGAAAATAACGAACTCTATCAGGAAATTCAATAAGATAGTCAAAACGATTGCTGCCCAATAAATCAATTGGATTGACCTTCTCTAACGATTGACTGGTTAAGTTGCTTGTTGCAATATCCTGATACTGTTGCACGAGCGCAGGATATCCGCGCTTACGTTCAACCATACCGCGGATGGCAGGATCCATGGTTATCTTTGCCAGATCGACACTTTGAGATACTTGCCATTGTGGCACCAACGGATGATGAGCTCGCATATGCAGCATGACATTCACCGATAATACTGCCGGAATACTAAAACGCATGGTTGTCGCGCGGGTTTCATTGTACAGCACAGAAAAAATGCAGGCAGGGCCGCCAGGAGTCGCTAACGCATGCTCCACTCTGGCCAAATTACTATACAGCACCTGATGGCTGTACTGCGGTAATTCTGCAATCAACAGCGTCAGCATTTGATCAAGATGACCTTGACCTTTTTCTGGTTCTTCAGCCATCCGAAACGGTGGCCAGTGTGAATTGAGCCAAACAATAGTTGGCTTCGCCAGCGCCACACAAGGCGTCCATTGCAATAATACCAGAAGTAAAGCAGTCGCCTTCATCGTGACTCCGGCATGGCCTTTTATATAAAGTAGCAGCTGCAGCTTCAAGCAGCTCACTTTTTATGATGCCACTTCTCAGATCACCCTGTTACGACCGGCTTCTTTGGCCCTATACAGTGCATTATCGGCTTGGCGTAAAATGAGATCATAGTCGCCAGGTGCGGCACGTTCTAACGATGTGACGCCAATACTCAATGTGACATAAGGCGCGGCGATGTTATGTGCGTGCGCGATTTTAGCCTGCCCAAGCAGAGCTTGTAACTGATGCGCTAACACTATGGCACCCGCTTTATCGGTATTGGGCAGGATCACCACAAACTCTTCGCCGCCATAGCGGGCCACAATATCAGCTGCCCGATTAAAACCCTGCTGCAATAGCTGTGCTATTTGTTGTAACGTGCTGTCACCTGCCTGATGGCCATAGTGATCGTTAAATGCTTTAAAACAATCAACATCAATCATCAATAACGACAATGGCCATTGTTGCCGCTGCGCTTGCGACAACTGCTCTTTTAGCCGCAACTCCAGCGCCCGGCGATTGGCAAGTCCAGTCAGACTATCGGTATAGGACAACAGCTCCAGCTCATGTTGTTGTTGATTGACGGTGGTGGCAAAAAATTGGAACGAGCGGGCGATAGCGGCAATTTCGTCATGACCATAAATCTGATGGGCAGCCATTTTTCCTTGCAGCTGTTTGAGAACATTGGTGTTGAGCTGTTCCAGCCGGCGCACGACCCGTAAATGGACCAGATAAATGCCGGCCGCCAAAAATAAAATAGCCAACGCCGATACCAGCAATATTTGCTGGCTGTACTGGCGGGTTTGCCGGTTGCTCAGATCTGCCTCGGCCAGCACAGTGACACTCACATCATAAGCCCGATTTTCGGCAAGCCTAGCGTAATCCAGTACCAAACTGCGGACAAAGTTGCTGCGACCATTCGCCCGGCCGGTGACGACTAACTGTTCAATTCGGAGCGGGAATACACCATCGTCGGCCAGCAATAACTGCTGCAGTTGCTGCAGCAGCAGGCTCGATTTAGCGGGGATGTTTTGTTTGTTGCCAAGCATGACCTGTTGCAACTGCGTGCTCACCTGTTGCTGTAACTGCCGAAGCATTAGCAAATGATTAAGCGTAATCGCCTTGCCGGATTGAGCAACAACTTCGGCCACATCCAACAAGCCTGGCATTTGCACGCCTGCAGCCGCCGCCTCAGTTTTTGCCGTCAACTGTAACTGGTCATACAGCAGATAAACTTGTGCCAGTCTTTCCTGTACCAGTTGCTGTAAATCAAGTCGATCACTGGTCAGTTCGTTCAGACTCGAAAGTTCCTCGGTCAAGGCGACCAACTGTGCTTCCTGATACATCACACTTTGCCGGTCTTCGCTCAGCTGCTCTAAACCTTGTAAATTCTGCTGAATATCCAAATACAGATTATGCCGAACCGCTTGACTAGGCGCCTTGCCCATTGCTTCACTTAAATAAAGTAACTGATTGATTTTACTGTACACTTTACTAGAATGAACCACGGACGGGATCGAGTTGGTGGCAATGTCGGCGATGTTATGTTGAAAGTGTAATAAACGGCTTTGCATCATTGCGACCATGCTGATCAACAATAACAACACTAGCAGCGAGGTTAACGTCAGCATGGTGGTAATCGAATAGCGGCGTTTAATTGGCGCCATCAAATGTTGTGGCGCTGTGGCGGGCGGTATCGCAGGCGGCATCGATGATTTATTTGTTGCGTCTTGGTGCATCACTGACTCTGCGCCTTGTTGATCAATCGTTGTTGTGATATCGGCGCAATCGTTTTTTGCAATTTGATATAGTCCACCACGACCTCTGCAATCAATTTATTCATCTGATTGCTGTAATTGAGCGGCGGTAAATCGACCAACGTTTTGTAACCATCACCACCAGCCGCCAGATAATCAAAAGTCGCCAGCTTATACCGCTGCTTAGGCAACAACGGTTGACCATTGATCTGCACCGAAATGACCCGCTTACCAACCGCTAAACGGGGATCAAACTGTAATTGGATACCACTGACATGCGCAAAACGGCCACGCAGTAATTCGTACTCACTGAGACCGTTTTCAAGTGCCGCCAGCAGTTGTTTGCCGGTGACTTCAATCAACACCACCTGATTCCGATACGGCAGCTCCATCGCAATATCTCGCCGGGTTAATGTGGTACCCGCTGGATAAATTTTTTCACCGCGAATATTGCCAGCATTGACCAATGCGATCTCAGCACCGGTGTGCCAGATCATCGCGTCTACCACCAGATTTGCTAAGGCATTTTCCTGACTACGAATCAAGCGTCGACTGGTATCGAGCTCGACCGCCGTGGTACCGATGGATTCGCCTAGAAGTTGTTCCAGCCGGGCGGCATGATTTTTGACAACCGTCAGCACGGCCGGATCAGGCTGTTGATCTTTGAGCAGTTGAAATTTAGGTTTAATTTGCAAACTTTGCGGCGCGCCAGCAGTCCAGTGTAAATCCACTACAACCACTTCTCCCGGTGCACTTAAATTAATATTTGCTGGCAGCGTTTTGGGTAATTCAGTTTGGGTCAGCCGAAACAGTTCGTTTTTGCGCAGCGCCACATCAATTACATGTTGCTGGATTAAGCCGTCGACAAAATCAAAATTGGCGCTGTACAGCAACACCACCAGTTCTGCCCCAGCTTGTCTTAACATCAAAGCTTTTTCTCGCACCGCATCCACCGGCGCCGTGATCATCACCCGTTTTAACGGATATTGCTCAACCGCGGCGGGTGATAATACCGACACAATACCCAGCCGCACATCACCTTGTTGCACAATCACCAACGATTCGAGACCATCAAGATTACCGCCGGTAATAGGGTCGAATAAATTGCTGGCGACCACCGGAAATGACGCTTCGTAACTGCGTAACGACAATTCATCTTCAAAAAAGCTAAATTCGCGTTTGGCGACGCCCATGGCGTCAGGCTCCAACAAATTGAGGATATCAATAATGTGTGAGCCTCGGTCAAACGAAGACAAGGTGCTTGGACCTAAGCTATCACCACCAAATAGGAAAAAAGTTGGCGTCGGTTGCTGGCGGTAGTGTTTGACGATACTGGCAAGCTGGGCATAGTCGCCTTGTCCGGTCTCGAGGATCCGCGGTAATTCTGCCGTAAAAATTAACCGCGCCTGACGCTCAGTGGCATGCACTGGCCCAATCAATAAAGACAGTAAACTAAAACCTAACAATAGGTATAACAAGGGGTTTGGTAATACGTACGACAACAACTTCATCCTGAGCAGCAGTCTCCGGCAGTGGGTTTTAATGAGATGTCTCAAAAATAAAACAAGTACAATAGACATGCTGGAGTGTGCGGCTTTTCACCAAAGAATGCAGTAAGTTTGCGATTAAAGTCCGCTTTATATTAGCAGCATGACAAAGCGGACCGGCAACTGCAAGCCAACCACCGGCCTATTGGTAGAAAAACGTTGCCATCAGCAATGAATATGCTATAAATGAAAGCGCTTACAACAACTTTTACCCAAATAAAAAGGTGGCATCATTGCTCATATTGCGCCGCAGCAGCTTCGTGTTATCTACCTGACAACTGCCGCATCATGACCAATACAGAGTTTAGTTCTGCCAAGCTACCTTTTAAAAAAAATTGCTGAAACAAGGACTTGACTCAATGACGCCATCTTTCCATCACCGCCGTTTGTTTGTCGGCTTCACACCGATTGCCGCAGCGTTACTCGGTGCATTAAGCGGATGCCAGCCAAAATCTGATGCCGTTGCTGCCACACCGCCTGCTGCAGGTCCGGTTGCTGCCAGTACAAGCGCCAGCAACGCTTATCCAGCAGCAATCTGGCAAAAACTGCAGCTACCCCGTCAGGGCAATGCTGAGGAAGAAGCGAAAGTCGCCAAGTTATTGGCAGCCATGACGTTAGAGCAAAAAATTGCACAGATGATCCAACCGGAAATTCGCGATATCACGGTTGCTGATATGCGTAAATATGGTTTTGGCTCCTATCTCAATGGTGGCGGCTCGTTCCCAGCAGGCAACAAACACGCCACGCCAGCTGACTGGATCAAACTGGCAGAAGACATGTATCAGGCGTCGATTGATGCATCAGAAGATGGCTCAGCCATTCCGACCATGTGGGGCACCGACGCTGTGCATGGCCACAACAATGTGATTGGCGCGACGTTATTTCCCCACAATATTGGCCTTGGCGCCACCAATAACCCAGCATTAATTGAGCAAATCGCCAAAGCCACCGCCCGTGAAGTGATGGTGACCGGGATTGACTGGGTATTTGCGCCCACAGTTGCCGTCGTGCGCGACGATCGCTGGGGTCGTACCTATGAAGGGTATTCCGAAGATCCGGTGATTGTCCGCAACTATGCGGCGGCGATAGTCAAAGGTTTACAAGGCGCACCAGACGCTGACTTTTTAGGCGATGAGCGCGTAATCAGCACCGTCAAACATTTCCTCGGCGATGGCGGCACCGAACGTGGGATCGATCAAGGCGATAATATCACCACCGAGCAGCAACTTTTTGACATCCATGCCCAGGGTTATGTCGGTGGTCTGCAGGCTGGCGCACAAACGGTAATGGCGTCGTTTAACAGCTGGCATGGCGACAAAATTCATGGCAACAAATATTTACTTACCGACGTGCTGAAAAACCGGATGGGCTTTGACGGTTTAGTGGTCGGTGATTGGAATGGCCACGGTCAGGTGCAAGGCTGCAGCAACGATAATTGTCCAGCGGCCGCCAATGCCGGCTTAGACATTTATATGGTGCCAACAGCGGCTTGGAAACCGTTATACAAAAACCTCATTGCTCAGGTTAACAAGGGCGATATTCCACGAAGCCGAATTGATGATGCCGTCACTCGCATCTTACGGGTGAAAGTCCGGGCCGGTTTGTTTGAAAAACCAAGCCCGGCAGCACGGCCACTTTCGGGCAAAACAGCCATTATTGGTTCGGCTGAACATCGTGCCGTGGCGGCCGACGCCGTACAACAATCATTGGTGCTGCTGAAGAATCAACAAGGGTTGTTGCCGTTAAACCCAACGCAAAAAATTCTGGTCACGGGCCAAGGTGCAGATAATATTGGCATGCAAAGCGGTGGCTGGACCATCACATGGCAAGGCACCGGCAATAACAACAACGACTTCCCGGGAGGGAGCTCGATTTACGCTGGGATCAAATCACAAGTCGACGCTGCTGGCGGCCAACTGCAATTAAGTAGCGATGGCAGCTATCAACAAAAACCAGAGGTCGCGATTGTGGTATTTGGCGAGCAGCCGTATGCCGAAGGCAATGGCGATATTGACAACCTAGAATACCAACGTGGCCACAAAGCAGATTTAGCGCTCCTGAAAAAACTGCAGGCGGATGGGATTAAAGTGGTGTCACTGTTTATCAGCGGCCGGCCATTGTGGGTGAATGCTGAAATTAATGCGTCAGATGCTTTTGTGGCGATTTGGTTGCCTGGCAGTGAAGGTCATGCCATTGCACCGGTGTTGTTTCGCGACAAAAATGGCAACACACAACAAGATTTTCGCGGTAAATTATCGTTCTCTTGGCCCAACAGCCCGGCACAAACCACGGTCAATCATGCCGATGCTGACTATCAGCCCCTGTTTGCTTATGGCTACGGTTTAACCTATGCCAACACACCAGAACAAGCCGCCAGCTTGTTTCAGACGCCGCTGGTAGAAACCAGCACCACAGATAGCGCTGTTACCGCTCTGCCATTATTTGACCGTGATATCAAAGCACCATGGCAGTTTGTATTACAAAGCGCCGAGCAATCTGCCGCCGTCACTAGCAATCAGCAACAACTTGGCGCGGTGAAACTGCAAAGTTTTGATCGCAAAGTGCAAGAAGATGCACGGCTGATTCGTTTTGATGGCTCGCAACCAGCGTCCGTCGCCCTTCGTAGTAATTTCCCGCGCGACTTACGTGCTTTTGCGGGTACAGACGCCGTGCTGAGTTTAATGCTCAAGGTCGATGGCCAAGTAACAGCGCCGGTGGAATTATCAATGCATTGTAATGAACAATGTGGCGCCAGCCTGGATATCAGCGCACAACTACAGCAGTTCAAACCGGGTGTTTGGCAGGAGCTTCAAGTCGAGCTTAGTTGCTTTACCAAGCAAGGTTTAGATTTAGGTCAGGTTTCAGTGCCATTGGCGTTAAGTAGTGCTGCGCCATTGCAACTGAGCTTCGCTGAGCTGAGTTTACAGCCACAAGGTAGCCCGCTACAAGGTAACAATGCCGCCGTGAAACTACAGTGCCCACAAAGCTGACAGCGCATCCAACCTTGCCCGCATCTTTAGGGCAAGCATTACCCGCGAAGCGGCCGCAGACGCTGATTGTGATGGGTGTGGCCGGCAGTGGTAAATCCACGGTCGGCCAGCTGCTGGCGCAAACACTTGGCTACCCTTTTTTGGAAGGAGATGATTTTCATCAGGCTGAGGCCAAAGCATTGATGGCCAGCGGTACACCACTGAGCAGTATCTTACGCCAGCAATGGGTCGACCGGCTGGCGACAACGTTGGCAGCGCAGGCGAAAACCGGCCACAGCTGTGTGCTCAGTTATTCTGGTTTGATTGCTCGTCAGCGTCAGCAATTACGTAGCGCAGGTCAGCATGTGCAGTTTATTTACCTGCAAGGCACAGCCGAATTATTAGCCAAGCGCCTCGCATGTCGCAGCAATCATTATATGCCGGCTAGTTTGCTGCAAAGTCAGCTCGACAGTATGCAAAGCAGCGAATTTGAGCCCGATGTGCAACCTTTTTCAATTGAACAATCACCCGAGCAGCTGCTGCAGAAAATTTTGCAGTGGCTCAACCTTGCTGCGGTTTAAGAAGCCGTTGGCTGGTTTTTTTGGTGCTTGGTGCACCATTGCCGAGGCGTACAGGTAGGTCATATCGCATTATTTTTGAAACATCAATTTTGAAACATCAATTTCGAAACATCAATTTTGCAACATCAACTTTACAGCAGAGAACCATGATGTCCGAGCACAACCCCAGCCCCGTTGCAACAAAGCTGCGTTGGCGAGAAAAAATCGGTTACGGCCTGGGTGACATGGGCTTTAACTTCTATTGGGCCAATATTTCAGCTTTTTTATTGATCTATTACACCGATGTATTTGGCATTTCGGCCGCCGCGGCCGGCACCATGATGTTGATCACTAAAATCATTGATGCCATCACCGATCCACTCATGGGTGCGATGGCTGATCGCTCCCAAAGCCGTTTTGGTAAATTCCGACCCTATTTGTTGTGGATGGCCTTGCCGCTGGCCGGGGCTGGTGTTTTAACGTACAGCACCCCTGATTTAACCGAAAACGGTAAATTATTCTGGGCTTACGGCAGTTATTCGTTACTGATGCTGTGTTATACCGCCATTAATATTCCGTATTCGGCACTTTCCGGCGTTATGACCAGTGATAGCCAGCAGCGTACACAACTGGTGAGTTTTCGCTTTATTGGCGGTTTTAGCGGCGGCATCTTGGTGACTTATTTAACGCCAAAACTAGTGGTGTGGTTAGGCCAAGGTAACGAAGCGCTTGGTTGGCAGCTGACGATGGCGTGTTTTGGTATCGCCGCCGCATTGATGTTTTTATTGACGTTTTTAAGCACTCAGGAGCGAGTGCAACCGATCGCGGCAAAACCGGCGCCGGTGCGTCAGGATCTGAAAGACTTGCTGCACCACAAAGCGTGGCTGGTGTTATTTGTGCTGGCGCTGATCATCATGGTCACCATTACCATGCGCGCTAGCAGCGCCGTGTATTATCTGAAATATTATCTGCAGCGGCCGGATCTGGTCGGCGAGTTTTTATCCTCTTACATGCTGGCGCTGGCGCTCGGCGCCGCTTGTACCCCGCTAATGACCAAATTTATCGGCAAAAAACCGTTGTTGATGCTGCTGCTGACGTTAGTCGGCTTGTTATCGATCAGTTTATATTTTGTGCCGCCGCAGGCTATCAGCGTAATTTTTGCCGTGAATTTACTGATTGGTTTTTTTCTCGGGCCTAAATCGCCACTGGCATTTTCGATGTACGCCGATACCGCTGACGACAATGAATACCGCACCGGCCGTCGTGCTACGGCGATGACGTTCGCTGCCGCCACCTTTTCGCAAAAACTGGGCGGTGCGCTGGCATCAGCGATGATTGGCTGGTTGCTCGCGGCCATTGGTTACGTCGCCAATGCCGAGCAAAGCGCGGGCTCGCAGCAAGGTATTTTATGGCTGATGACCATTATTCCGGGCGTTATCGCCCTACTCGCCGCTTGGGTCATGCGTTTTTATCCACTAACCGAAGCGCGCTTGCAACATATTCAACAACAATTGCAGGCGCAAAAATCTGCTGCCGCCAGTAACACCTCGCCCGCAGGAGCCGTCTGACATGGGTTCACCACAAACACTGATGCAACCTAGTCTCGATGGTGAGCGTTATGAGCTGTTTAGTCCAACGGCGATGCCCGCTGCCGGCAGCTTTTTGTGGAACCCACAGCTGTTGTTGCAGCTCAATTGCCGTGGTTTTGCCACCGCCCAGTTTATGCAGCCGGAACCGGCAAAATATGCACATGCGCCAACGCTGGAAGCTAAAACCTTTATGCAACCCGAGCAGCCATATTTCGCGCATCATCCGGGACGTTTTATGTATATTAAAGACGAAGCCGACGGCAGCATTTTTTCGCTACCACATGAGCCTGTCCGGCAACGCGTTGAGCACTTTTGTTTTTCGGTCGGCAAAACTGATGTGCAGTGGCAAGTGCGACAAGCAGGCCTGGTGTTGCAATGGCAAGTGAGTTTAAGCCCGGATGCGCCGCATGAACTTTGGCAACTGCGAGTACAAAATACCAGCAGCCAACCGCGTAACCTGAGTATTTACCCATATTTCCCAGTGGGTTATATGTCTTGGATGAATCAGTCCGCTGATTTTGACCCCGCATTAAACGCAGTGGTCTGCCAAAGTGTCACCCCGTATCAAAAGTATCCGGATTTTTATAAACAGCAGTTTTATAAAGATCAGACCTTTTTATTAGCCGAACAGCCGCCACTGGCGTTTTGCGCCAATCAGGCGCTGTTTGAAGGTGAAGGTGGCCTGCAACGCCCAGACGCGGTACAAGCGGTCACTTTAGGCAATCAACCCGCGCACTATCAGACCCCGGTTTGCAGCTTGCAATACCGGCTGACGCTGGCGCCAGGTCAAAGCAAACAGTATCGTTTTGTGTTTGGGCCGGCGATTGATAAAGCCGAAATTGCCGCCATTCGACAGCGCTATTTTGCTGCGCCAAGTACCGATGGTTTTGCGCAAGCCATCGAACAAACGGCGGCACGACTGGCACAGCTGGTCCCATGTCTCGAAATCAACACGCCGGATGCCCAGCTCGATAACTTCGTCAATCACTGGCTGCCCCGCCAGCAGTTTTATCATGGCGACAGTAACCGGTTTACTACCGATGCACAGACGCGTAATTATCTGCAAGATCATATGGGCATGTGTTACCTGCAACCGCAGTCGTTTCGTCAGGCGCTGCTCACTGCGCTCGCCCAGCAGCAGCAAAGCGGCGAAATGCCGGATGGTATTTTGCTGCACCCAGCGGCAGAGCTGAAATATATCAATCAGGTGCCGCATACCGACCAATGTGTCTGGCTGCCTGTGTGCTTAAGCGCTTATCTGGCTGAAAGTAACGACGACAGCCTGCTCGATGTGCAACTGCCTTTTGCTGATGATGCCACCCCACATAGCGTGTTTGAACATTTACAGCGGGCAATGGCTTGGCTGGTACTAAAAAAAGACCCGCGTGGGTTAAGTTATATCGAACAAGGTGACTGGTGCGATCCGATGAATATGGTCGGCGTTAAAGGTCTCGGCGTCTCGGGTTGGCTATCGCTGGCGAGCGCCTATGCCTTGCAATGCTTCGCCGATCTCTGTCAGCAGCGCAAATTAGTTGATTTAGCCGCCCACTACCGGCAGGAAGCAGCGGCCTTTAATCAGGCGGTGAACCAATGGTTGTGGGATGGCCAATGGTACGGCCGTGGCATTACCGATGCTGGCCGGGTATTTGGCGTCAGCGCAGATGTCGAAGGTCGTATTTACCTCAATCCACAAAGTTGGGCGATGCTTAGTGGTGCGGCTGATCACAGCAAAATACCATCGCTGCTCAAAGCGATTGCGACACAGTTACAAACCCCTTATGGCGTGCAAATGCTGGCGCCTGCGTATACCCAAATGCAACAGGATATTGGCCGACTGACACAGAAGTTCCCGGGTAGCGCCGAAAATGGTTCGGTGTATAACCACGCAGCCGCTTTTTATTTATATGCTTTGTATCAGCCCCTGTGGCAGGCCAAACAGCAATCGCAGGCATTGGCCAACGACTTGCTGACAAGCGCCTTGCCCGACATACCATTCGCCGACTTAGCCTATCAGGTGCTGCAATCGATGTTACCTGGCGTTGATACAACGGATCAGCATCAACGTGGCCAACTGCCGGTATTTATGCCCAATTATTATCGCGGCGCCTATCAAACACTACCGGACACCGCAGGTCGCTCTAGTCAGTTATTTAATACCGGCACTGTCGCATGGCTATACCGCGCGTTGGTCGAAGGGTTATTTGGTGTGAAAGGTTGCGCTGAAGGTTTGTGCATCGAACCACAACTACCGGCGCATTGGCCACAAGCCAACATTATCCGGCGCTTTCGCGGCGCGCACTTTGTGATCCAGTTTAGTCGCAGCCCCGATATCAACACAGCGCAGTTGTGGCTTGATGGCACATTGTTGCCAGAATTGTTGATCCGGCATATTGAAACTGGGCGACACTATCAGGTGCAGCTATTGTTACCGGCAACATCGTCTAAGGCGCCACCGGTATGCTAATGGCTTGGCTGTTGCTTGCTGGTTTGTCGTTGGCTTATTTATTGATGATCTGCTTGCTCATTAAAACCACCTCACGCACCCCATGTGAGGAGAGCCTTTCAAGCAACTGCCAGCCTAAACTTCGGTAAAAACCTTCGGCGGTGTCGGCAGATAAGTACAAAGCGCTGACACCAAGCTCACGCGCTTTGTGCTCTAGCGCCGTCACCAATCGGGCACCCAGGCCAAGGCCGCGTTGGTTTTCTTTAATGTAAATACCGCCCAGCCACGGCGACAATCCTTGTTTGGTGCCAGGTTCTTCAAGTTTAATACTGCCAGCGCCAAGCAACTCACTATTATTGGCCATAACCACCAGCGTCAGCGGCAATTGCTCGCGCACCGAGCGCTGCACTAAAGCGCGGGTCAAATCTTGTAAGTTAAGCCCGGCCGCCTGATACAAATCGGCCCATTCGTGATAGAGCAAATGGCTTAATTCGGCAATTACCTGAGGGTGGTTGGCAAGATAATCAATTGTGACTACTGGCTTCTCGCTGTGCTTAACGGCTACATTCATCCCAAAATCCTTGTTAAGTACCGGTATTTTTGTATGGCGACCATGCACTGCTCCCTTTGATTGCCCGTCTTGCTAGCGCAATCACCGACATACATGAGCATTAATAGTCAGCGGCGGCTTTGGTTAAGGTGCGGATCCGGATATTGCGAAAGAATATTTCGGCGCCTTCTGACTGAATTTGCAGCTTGCCCCGGGTAAGTGGGGTAAAACCAGTGGCCGTCGGTTGGCGGGAGTTAAAACCACGAAACACTTCCTGACCATTCACTTTGTGGATCAAGGTTTGACCATCGCTAATGACTTCGAGCACATCCCACTCACCGGCCGGTTTTTCATATAAACCCAATTTCAACACCCGAGCGGCGATATTTTTTCGCAGTGGCGCTGTTGGCGCATATTTAAAAAACTTCCAGTCGCCCATTTGAGTATCGGTCGCATGCACGTCAATCACCACGCCATCGAGGCTGTGGTAGTCGCCACTGTCACCTTGTTGAATTTGAAATTCGTGGCTACGCATCCAATGGCCGCTTTGTGCGCCTTGGGGGCCAACGGCAAAATACAACACACCACTATCCATCGGTGCATCAAGCCTTGGATACCATTTTTGGCTGCCCCATTTTGCTTCCAGCTGCAAATGGAAATTTTCAAATTCATCGACGCTGGTCAAACCGCCCCATTCGGCACCGGACACCCGCAACCAACCTTCGCGCACGGAAAAAATTTGGTTCGGATCAGTGTTGAGGCCATGCGGCTGCTGAATGGAGACTAAATCGTAAGCGTTGGTTTCGGGTTGGTAGCTGACATAGGGTTGCCAGCCGGACAAGTCTTTGCCGTTAAATAACGAACGCCATTCGCTGGCTTGAACCAGCGCAGTGCCAAGCAGGCAAAAGATTGCCAACCACCAAGCTGTCATTTGAACTCCAAAAGGATTAGGTGTTGGGTTGTTTACTGGCAGGCCGGCGCGCCGAGCCGCGCACCACCAGCTCGGGCACAAAGACATTGGTCACTTCCAGCTGGTCGTTTTTATAGATATTTTTCAACAGCCACAGCGCCGCCATTTTGCCCATTTCGTGGATCGGGTTATTGACGGTCGTCAGTTTGGGCGAGATGTAACGGGCAAAAGGAATATTATCGTAACCAACAAATGATAAATCACCTGGCACTTTTAAACCACGTTCCAGGCAGACCGAAATAGCCCCTGACACCATTTGATCGTTGGCACAAACCACGGCGCTAAAACGCTGCGCGCTATCGAGCAGCTGCTCCATCGCCACCACACCACCGTCTTCTTTATAATCACCTTCAACACATAACGCCGCATTGTAGGTAACGCCAAATTCGGCCAACGCCTTTTTGTGGCCTTCTAACCGTTCATTGGCATCATGCTTGCGTTTAGGGCCGGACACATAGGCAATCTCCCGATGTCCCAGCTCCAAGACATGGCGGGTGGCCAAATAACCACCCAGTTCGTTGTCAAGGTAAATACAGCGCTCACTGATCTCACTGATATACCGGTTAATCAGCACAATAGGCGTGGCGCCTTGACTGAGTTCAATCAGGTACTGATCGGACACCGCTTCGACATCGAGGATCAATGCATCACAACCCCGACCGAGTAAAAACTCAACGCTGTCAATTTCTTGCTCCGCGTCGCTATGGCCGACCGCAATAATCACGTGCTTATTGGTGGCACGCAGCGCAGATTCAATCTCTGACATCATCGGACCGTAATACGGGCCGTCAAGCTGTGACACCAAGACCCCGATGCTGTTGGAGCTATTGGACGCCAACGACTGGGCAAAAGTGTTCGGGCGGTAATCGAGCTCAGCCATCGCCACCAACACTTTTTGTTTGGTTTTTTCACCTACATTGGTGTTTTTGTTCATCACCCGCGACACCGTCGCTAATGAGACACCTGCCAGTTGTGCAACGTCGTAAATGGTAGCCATAAGTCCTTTGATCACATGTGCCAATACCCATAGCAATTCAAACGATGGTCGTTATGACTATGGGTAAAACGAAGAATTAGCATTAGCTTATCAGCTTTTATACCCAAAATCCTTGAAGATGCGGGAAGGCGAACAAGCTTGGGCAACAACCCCGCATCTTCAAGCATGAAGGGTTTATACCGGCACTCTGCCCAAATCCAGACTGATCTGGTCAATTTTTTCGTTGGTCAGAATGTACCACCGCATCACAAAGGCCACCACTATCGAACCGATGGCAGGATACAAGCTAAAAGAAATCAGAATACCTTGTTTGGCTTCTTCGCTCTGCGTGACATCGGCCTGATAACCATAACCGGCCAACAACCACCCCGCAGCCGCACCGCCGATGGCCAGACCTAACTTGATAAAAAATACGATCGATGAATAGACCATACCGGTGGTGCGCACGCCGGTTTTCCACTGACCATAATCGACAGTGTCGGCCATTTTCGCCCACAACAACGGTGTACCGGCGTTGAAAAACAAGTTCCATAAAATAAATAAGGTAAAGGCGGCACCGGTCTGCTCTGCTGCAACAAAATAACTGGCGATACAAAGCGAAGCGGCAATCAGCTGAATACCAATATAAAGTTTCACTTTGCAGAATTTTTTCGCCAGCGGCTGCGCCACGATACAACCGACAATACTACCGATCATACCCAACGTGATAAATAAGCTGATGCTGTCTGGCAGTTCGAGATAGTACTTCACATAATAAATCGCCAAGGTATTGCGCAGCACTGAACCCGCCAGCAAAAACAACGCCGCCACCGACAGCACGCGCCATTGATCATTTTGCCACAGCATTTTAAAGTCGTTTTTCATGCTGCCCTGCGGTGTAGCAGGCGGTTGCACCCGCTCCTTGGTGCCATAAAAACACGCCAGAAACATGCCGACGCCTAAAATACTCATCGCCAAAATCGTCAACTGATAACCTTTGGCTTTATCACCAGCACCAAAATATTCGACTAATGGCAAGGTGCAAGCCGACACCAACACCCCACCTAACATGGCAAACACAAAACGGTAAGATTGCACCGATACCCGCTCTTTTGGATCGGCCGTTAACACCCCGCCCAGCGCACAATAAGGAATGTTAATGGCGGTATACACCATCATCAATAAGGTGTAGGTAACAAACGCGTACCACATTTTGCCGGTTTCAGTAAAATCTGGTGTGGTAAAAGCTAGTACGCTGATCAAACCAAACGGCAGCGCAAACCACAATAAATACGGGCGAAACTTGCCATGTTTGCTGGTGGTGCGATCGGCAATGGCGCCCATCAGCGGATCGGTAATCGCATCAATCACCCGCACCGCTAAAAACATGGTGCCAACAAAGGCCGGTGAAATACCAAAGATATCGGTGTAAAAAAATGTCAGAAACAACATCACGGTTTGAAACACAATATTACTGGCGGTGTCGCCCAAACCATAGGCGATTTTTTCTTTTACACTGACCATCATCTTCCCCTGCTGTGTGATTTGTATACCCGCTATCCTTGTCGCTGTGGTGTTGACTCGGTTCTTTCAACCGAAGAAGCGCATCACAAACGATGCGTCTCCTGATTTATTCACCTGCCGCCAACCTGCATCTTCAATGATTTTGGGTATA
>JBBKWN010000175.1:0-11073 GCA_037968955.1 Rheinheimera sp.
TTCTCCCTTTCGATTTGAAATACAGAATTTAGGGAAGAAAGATGGTTTATTTTCAAATGAATTTATATCTTATTGATTTTTAAGTGTAACAAAATGTATTTTGTAATTATATCCATTTAATGGCAAATAAGTGTTGTATTCATTTTATATTAAGCTTGACGTCGGTAAGCTTGCCCTCGAATTCATCACCAGCCAGAGGGCATTTTTATGAAATCTTATTTATTAACTGCATTATTTTCTGTGATCACAACCAGTGCGATGGCCGGCTCTTATCAAGCACAAACTGATGTGAATTATGGTTGGGCTGATCTTGGCAATGTTGATATCAATGCTTGGCAAGCCAAACAACGTTTCTATTTAGCTCCGGTGTCTACCGACGGCGCAGTGCCACTGGCGGAAGCTGCGTTTATGCAACGTCAAGCAAGTTTAGCCGCCACTTTTACCCGCGCTACCCTTGACGGTGTTGGCCCGGATCAGCATACCAATGCTTGGTCGGTTGGCGGCGAATATATGAACCGTAGCCACAATTATTATGCGGCGCTGGATATGGAATTTGTTAACAATAGCAAAGCTTATGAAGCGACCACCAAGCTGGGTTATTTTGTACAGAATGACTGGTTAGTGACTGCGGATATTTACCATACCAAAGATGAAACCGGCCGCACCGCGCTTGAATACGGCGCCAGTACCAAAAAATTATTAGACTTACACACCGGTGACTTTATTGCCATTAATGCTGGCTTTCGCAACCAAGACGATTCAACGTTAACGGCGTATGAAGTGGGTGCTGACTATTATTTCGGCAAAAGTTTATCGGTCGGTGTTGGTTATCAGTGGGTGTCGGCGGGTGTTTTCCAAAGTGACAACGATAGTTTTGAAGTCCGCAGTCAGTGGTTTGTACTGCCAAACTTAGCTGTGAACGCCTCGGTCGGTCGTATTTTCCTTGATGACGTGAGTCTGGATGAGACAGCTTACCAAATCGGTGCCAGCTACCGCTTCTAAACTCTCGATTTGAAGTTCCTAGCTGATTTGCCCCGCTTGCGGGGCTTTTTTTTGTGAACTTTGTGCCGTCCAAACCATCTGCTATGACGGTGGTTTTTGCAGCTTAAATCTCGTTATCACTGCCTTCGGGCGCGGTGATTGACGGGGAAGTGGTCATCGCTGCTACAAAATCCGGCGCCGTCCATTGTTGCCATAGATATTCCGCCACCGGCCCTAATTGCTGATCACGGTGTTTCACCAAATGCACTTCACCTGCTAACTGCTCTGGAAAGTCAGCCATTTTTAGCTGTACTAATTGACCACGAGCAAGCTCAGCCGACACCTGATGGCGTGACAGCATGCCCCAGCCTAAATGGGCGAGCAGGGCATGTTTGAGCGCCAGACTGTTATTTACCCGAATTCGATGCGCGCTTTGCAGCGGCAGCAGTTTACCGCTACTAAATTCTAATGCGTCGGAGTCGGCCACCAGTTGTGGCAGTTGATGCAGTTGGTCAATTTGTTGTAACGGGCGGTCAAGACGCCCTAACAGGGTCGGGCTGGCGACGAGGATCAGCTCAAACTCACCCACTTGTTGTGGTTCAAACTCTCCCAAACTAATAAACACAACAAACCACGGGCTAATCGCTAAATCAGTGTGTTGATGTTTGAGTTTTTCCAGCGACTGCAATCGGTAATCAAAACTAATCGATAACTCTGTTTGTGGAAATAGCTGTTGTGCCTGTTGAACCGCTCGTAAATAGGGTTCAGCGCAAACCGCTTCATCAAAGGAGATCCGTAAACTGGCCTCAGCCCCCTGACTTAGGTGTTTGGCCAGTGATTTTAACTGGGCGGCTTGGTGCAATACTTGCTGTGCTTGTTGAAAGTAGCGGACACCTGCGGGGGTGAGCTTCAACCGATAGGCACTGCGGTCGACTATGGTAAAGCCACATTGTTGTTCGAGTTTTTTCAGCGCCATACTGAGCGCAGGTTGTGTTTTGTGTAGCTTTAAGGCCGCTTGTTGCAGGCTGTCGCTGTGGCTGATGGCTTCAAGAATATGCAAGCTAGCAATGTTCATAAATTTTACTTATGTAGATCTACATTAAATATAAATTTAAATCTAATTGCGGCACTTGTATAGTGCCGCATGCCTTCCGGTGCCGAAGGCCAGATCTAGGAGAAATTGATTCGATGCGCAAAAATAGATGGGTACCAGCATTGCTGGTCGTATTGGGTTTACATGGATGCTCAAAAGCGATTGAAACTACGACGGAAGCCGTTGTAAGACCGGTAAAATTATTCCAGGTTTCTGATCAACATCCAGGCCATATCCGCCAGTTTCCTGCTGTAGTTGAGCCAACTGAAAATGCCAGGCTCACCTTTCGGGTCAGTGGCAAGCTTATCGAATTTACCGTACGGCCAGGTCAAGAAGTGAAAAAAGGCCAAATATTGGCGCGACTGGATGCCACCGACTTTAAATTAAAACTAGATCAGGCACAGGCGCGTTATCAGCTGGCAAAAGCACAGTATGACCGTGCCGCAAGTCTGATTGCGCAAAAGCTGGTGCCACAGGCCTCTTTTGATGAAGCCAAAGCCCAGTTGCAAGTGGCTGAAGCTGATTTAAAAACCAGTCAAACCAATTTAACTTACACTGAATTGATGGCGCCATTTAGCGGCACCGTGAGTCGCTCGTTGGTTGATAATCATGAGAACGTCGCGGCGCAACAAGCCATATTAGAGCTGCAGCTGCGTGATATGGTCGATGTGGTGATCCAAGTACCAGAAGATGTCATCGCGACTGTGAAAAAAGACGTCCGCTATCAGCCGGATGTGGTTTTTGATTCTTACCCTTCGCTGCGTTATCAGGCGACCATCAAAGAGTGGGACACCCGGGCTGACATTGCCACCAATAGCTTTAAGGTGGTGTTTAGTATGCCAACGCCGGTTGAATTTAATGTACTGTCCGGCATGACCGCCAATGTGATTGCTGATTTAAGTCAATTGACGACCCTCGCGCAAACCGCTTTGCTGGTGCCTGCTACGGCCGTATTTGCTGCAGCCGACCAGCCGGTGGCTTCGAGTGATCGTTTTGTTTGGGTGTATTTAAGTGAAGCGCAACAGGTTGAACGACGCGCCGTCAAAACGGGTCGGTTAACGGCGCAGGGCATTGAAATTTTGAGCGGTTTGCAAAGTGGCGAGCAAGTAGTCACTGCGGGCACACAACAGTTGCAGCAAGGACAAAAAGTACGGCCATGGCAACGGGAACGGGGGCTATAACGGATGGATGCCGCTCAGTATTTTATCAAAAATAAAACGTCGTCTTGGCTGGTAGCACTTATTCTGTTGTTCGGTGGGATCAGTGCCTACACCGGTTTGGGGCAGCTCGAAGATCCTCAGTTTACGCTCAAACAAGCGATGGTGATTACACAATACCCTGGCGCGTCGCCACAACAAGTGGAAGAAGAAGTGAGTTACCCGCTGGAAAACGCGATCCAACAACTGCCCTATGTCGATCATGTCACGTCCATTTCTACTGCCGGTAATTCGCAAATTATGGTGGAAATGAAAGGCATTTATCGCGGCAAAGAATTAAAACAAATTTGGGATGAGCTTCGAAGAAAAGTCAACGACTTAACGCCACAGTTACCGCCGGGTGTCAAAGCACCGATGATCAATGACGATTTTGGTGATGTGTATGGCATGTTGTACGCGATTAGTGGTGATGGTTACACTGATGATGAGCTGCGCGACTATGTCGACATTCTACGTCGGGAATTGGTGCTGGTCGAAGGGGTTGGCAAAGTCGCCGTCGGCGGCCGCCAACAGGAACAAGTGGTGGTTGAAATCTCTCGCTCTAGACTCGCATCGCTGGGCATTGCCCCCCAGCAAATTGCCAGCCTGCTGCAAACACAAAATGTCGTCTCCAATGCCGGTGCACTGCAAGTTGGCCCGGATAGTGTTCGTATTCACCCCAGCGGTGAGTTTCAGTCGGTTGCTGAACTGGAACAACTGATTATTAGTAACCCCGCCGCAAAAGAACTTATTTATTTAGGCGATGTCGCCAAAGTCTACCGCGCCAGTGCCGAAGTACCGACCCACCTCATCCGTTTTGCCGGTAATAGCGCGGTCTCACTCGGTGTATCGTTTACCGTGGGGGTGAATGTGGTTGATGTCGGGGCTGCCGTTAGTAAGCGGTTGCAACAATTAGAATACACCCGGCCAATTGGCATGGAAGTCGCTGAAATATATAACCAACCGGCAGAAGTCCAACATTCGGTCGACGGTTTTATTTTAAATCTGCTCGAAGCTGTCGCCATTGTGATTGTGGTGCTGCTGGTGTTTATGGGATTAAAAAGTGGCTTTCTGATTGGCGTTATTTTGTTGCTAACAGTACTGGGCACTTTTATTTTTATGCAACAAATGCAAATCGAGTTACAGCGTGTGTCACTTGGCGCGCTGATTATTGCGCTGGGTATGTTGGTGGACAATGCCATTGTGGTGGTTGAGGGTATTTTGATTGGCATGCAGCGTCGGTTATCGCTCAAAGAGGCCGCTTCACAAATTGTCCGGCAAACGCAGTGGCCATTGTTAGGGGCCACGGTGATCGCGATTACTGCTTTTGCCCCGATTGGTTTATCCAGTGATGCTACCGGGGAGTTTGCGGGTAGCTTGTTTTGGGTATTGTTGGTGAGCCTGTTACTCAGTTGGGTGACTGCAATTACGTTGACACCATTTTTTGCCAGTATGTTGTTTAAAGCCGCGCCCGACTCCGCAAACGACAAAGACTTTGAAGCGGATTTGTATCGAGGTGTCATTTTTGACTTGTATCGGCGGGCATTGAGCTTTGTGCTCACGCATAGAGCTATCAGTTATGGCGTTATGTTGCTGCTGTTAGCCAGCGCTATTATTGGCTTTGGTCAGGTGAAGCAAGTCTTTTTCCCCGCTTCAAATACACCGATGTTTCTGGTCGATTTATGGCAACCTGCCGGGACAGACATTCGGCACAGCCTAGAAGAAAACCAGCAAGTGTCGGCATTTTTACGCCAGCAACCGGAAGTGACGGCAGTGACGGCGACCATCGGTCGTGGCGCTGATCGTTTTATGCTGACTTACCAGCCAGAGAAAATCTACCCGGCTTATAGCCAGTTAATTGTCAGGGTGACCGACAAAGCACAATTAGAGCCGGTAATGCGGCGGTTATTGGGTTATATCGAACAACAACATCCAAGGTTGCAACAAAAGCTCAAACGACTGGAAGTCGGGCCCTCGACCGCCGCCAAAATAGAAGTGCGTCTCAGCGGCCCAGATCCAGACCTGTTACGGCAATTGGCGGAACAAGCCAAAGCTATTTTATTGGCCGATAGCGGCGCGCGTAATGTCCGTGATGATTGGCGTGAGCGGGTCAAAGTGGTAAGACCGCATTTTAATGAAGCTGTGGCCCGCCGGGTTGGTATTAGTAAGCAAGATGTTGATGATGTGCTGTTGACCCATGTCAATGGCAAAACCGTTGGGATCTACCGCGATGGTACCCATTTAATGCCGATTATTAGCCGGCCGCCGCTCAGCGAAAGGTCCAGTATTGATTCGCTGGCTGATTTACAAATTTATAGCCCAAAACTCAACCGTTATATCCCAATTAGCCAGGTGGTGAGCAGTTTTGATTTGGTGTGGGAAGATCCACAAATTATGCGCCGCGATCGTAAACGTACGCTGACGCTTATGGCCGATCACGATATTTTATCCGACGATACTGCCGCCAATTTGCTGGCGCGGGTCAAACCGGCGATTGAAGCATTACCACTACCTACTGGTTATCATTTAAGTTGGGGCGGTGAGTTAGAAGCACAAACAAAGGCACAAAAAGCGTTGTTTGGCTCGCTCCCGCTCGGTTATCTGGTGATGTTTGTGGTGACGGTATTGCTGTTTAATTCCAGCCGTGATGCATTGGTGATCTGGGCTTGTGTACCGCTGGCGATTATCGGCGTGACACTGGGTTTGCTGTTGGTGCGGGTGCCGTTTGGTTTTATGGCGTTATTAGGCTTTTTAAGTTTGTCTGGCATGCTGGTAAAAAACGGTATTGTGTTGATTGACCAAATCAGGTTGGAGCTTAGCGAAGGCCGAGCCGCTTTTGATGCGGTATTCCATTCGGCGGTCAGCCGGGTGCGGCCTGTTGCGATGGCGGCTATCACAACCATTTTGGGGATGATCCCACTGGTCAGCGATGAGTTTTTTGCCAGTATGGCGGTGGTGATTATGTTTGGACTTGGTTTTGCCACCGTGCTGACGCTGTTATTTTTGCCACTGCTGTATTGTAGTATTTACCGGATCAAAACCAGTGAGGTATAACCGCTGCCTTTTTGGCGTGAGCTTAGGGTAAGCGTACTATACATTTCCCGGACTTTGCCTTAGGCTGTGCACCGCACAAGCAAGTCCGGGACGAACTGATGAAAAATTATTACAACTTGTTGCTGCTGTTTTGTTGTGGGCTGACACAAGCCCAAGGAAGCATCGCGCCGAGCGTGATAACCGCAGCGGCTACTCAAGTGACGGCCGCGGCGACCCCCAGTGTAGCAGCACCAACTCTGACCTTAGTGGTCGATAATTACCCGCCTTATATTGACGAGCTGGCGGACAATCAGGGACTGCTAAGTGAACTGGTTCGTCAGGTATTTACCACCGCTGGCATTGCGACAGAATTGTCCTTTTTGCCCTGGCCTCGGGTGCCAGAAGCCGCAGCACAGGCCAATCGCGCTTCATTTTTATGGTTTAAAACCGCGGAGTTAGAACAAAACTGGCTGTTTTCGGAGCCCATTGTCGAACTGCGTCAGGTATTGATTAGCACCAGCGCCATGAAGGCTGAACTTAGTCGGTTTGATGAGTTTCGTGCATACCGGCTTGGTGTCACCAAAGGCTATTTTTATGGCGCTAGTTTTGCGGCGCAGCGGCAAGACTTTCGTCTAACCGAAGCCGTGTCTGATTATGCCAGCTTGCAAAATTTACTTGCAGGGCGGGTCGACTTTGTGGTGATGGATCCCATTATTGCCCGGTTAATGTGGCAGCAATTGCCTGGTAAAACCGCCCCATTGCGTTATCTACAAAAACCGCTGGTAACAGCACAACCTGCTTATTTGGTCTGTTCACGTAATTTCTTACCCTGCCACGCCGTGATCCAAAGTTTTAATCAGGCGCTGCTGCAACTGCAGCAAAGCGGGACCGATCTGCAAATTTTAGGTTTTGGAGTTAAAACACAACAATGAAAGCAATTTTACTACTGGCAAGCTCGCTCATCCTTCCGGCGGTCGCCGCCGATCATTTACCGCCGTTATTGCCTTGGGCTGGTGCCACACAGGCACTGATTAAACCACAGCATCCTTGGGTGACTCCGGCCGAATTAACTGACTTAACGGCAACGCCAGACTATGCGCAAACGGTTAGTTATTTGAAAAAGCTAGTTGAAAGCTCACCATGGCTACAGCTAGAAGTGATTGGCCAAAGCCCACAAGGCCGAGACATCTATGTGGTTAAAGCCAGTCGCCAACCGGATCAAATTGGTAAGTCCGGCCGGCCAACATTGTTGGTGCAAGCAGGTATTCACAGTGGCGAAATTGACGGCAAAGATGCCGGTCTCATGTTGCTGCGCGATATCGCCCATGCCGACAAAGCCGATTTGCTGGCGCAAGTTGATTTGTTGTTTATCCCGATACTGTCAGTGGACGCGCATGAACGGCGTAGTGAATTTAACCGGATGAATCAACGCGGCCCGTTGCTGCAAGGCTGGCGTAGCAATGCGTTAAATCTGAATTTGAACCGTGATTATGCCAAGGCGGAAAGTCTGGAAATCCAAGCGCTCATTCGTGTCCTCAATCAGTATCAGCCAGATTTGTATATGGATGTGCATGTAACCGATGGCGAAGATTATCAATATGATATTACGTATGGGTTTAATGAGCCGTTTGCCAGTTTGAGCCCAAATGGCGCCAGTTGGTTGGCCCAGGTTTATCGGCCTTTTATCGATAAACAACTCAGTCGCCAAGGACATATTCCAGGGCCGCTGGTGTTTGGCTTGGATAGCACTGATTTTAGCAAAGGGCTGAGTGGCTCCACCTCAACCCCACGGTTTTCCACTGGTTACGGCGATGTGCGGCATTTGCCCACCATTCTGGTTGAAAATCACAGTTTAAAACCCTATAAACAACGCGTTTTAGGCACTTATGTTTTGTTAGAGCAAACGTTAAAGCTGCTGCAAGAACAAGGCAAAGCGTTACAACTGGCCAAAAAAGCTGATGAAAATTTCCGCCCGCAGCAACAGGTGCTGTTGTATAAAGCCGCCGAACAGCCGGATTTAATTCACTTTAAAGGGATCAGTTACGAAATTGCGCAAAGTGACATCACTAAAGCACCCTATGTTAAATGGACTGGCCAAGCAAAAGACTACGTCGATTTTCCGGTGTACTGGGAAAAGGTTCCGGCCATTGAAACTGAAGTCCCAACCGCCTACTGGATCCCACCACAATATCAGGATGTGATTCAAAAACTGCAATTGCATGGGGTGAAAATAAGCCGGTCGGCGGCGGAAAAAACAGTCGAACTGCAACAATTAGTGGCAGAAAATCCGCAGCTGGCGGCGAAATCTTTTGAAGGTCGGGTCGGTGTCAGTGCCAGTTTTAGCAGCCAATGGCGGACAATGGTATTGCCGGCTGGATCTGTCCGAGTCAGCACTGATCAGCCGCTGGGTGCTTTGGCTGTGGCGTTATTGCAACCGCAAGCGCCGGATTCTTTTTTCAGTTGGGGCTTCTTCCTCGGTTTGTTCGAACGCACCGTGTATTTCGAACCCTATGCAATTTTACCCTGGATTGAACAGCAACTCGTCAGCGATCCGAAGCTAAAACAACAGTTTGCAGAAGCGCAAAAAGCCGATGTCAAACTACAAAAAGATGGTAAAGCGCGACTTGATTGGTTTTACCAGCGCTCGCCGTTTTATGACGACACCTATCTGAAATATCCGGTGTTATTGGAACGCTAACAACGGCGTTCCCGACAGGCGCCAAGGGTTCAGCGTCAAAGATTCAGCGTCAATGGTTGCATGCTGTGCGAACCATTGACGCTCGATTAGAGCATGACAAACCTTAAGGCGGTGGAGGCGCGTCGCGGCTGATCAGTTCAACTTTTTGCCCGGCGCTTAAACCTTGTTGACCACGAACCACCAGCTGATCCCCAGGCTCGATGTTGGATTGGACAATGTAATAGGCTTCAACTGTGCCTAACACATCCACATCCAGCCGTTCGACTTTGCCGTCTTCATTGACACGCCAAGTGCGGTAATTACTGCCTTCTAGCTCAACGGCATCGTAGGGTACGCGGGTGATGTTATCGGCCTTAACGGCCATGGTAATTTCCTGTCGATAGCCGACCAAAATATCGCGTCGATCTTTGGCTGGATGATCAAAATACAAGGTTAAGTTTTCGGCGGTACTGTCTAGTTGCTGACTGACTTCCCGCAGCGTGAGCGGTTTGCCGTTAAAATCAAAGCGATGGCTTTGCAATGCGACACTGTTTTGATACGCCAGCACCGGTAATTTACATTCAAGCTGTTTGTTCTGGGTCGACATCAGCCGTAAAATGGGCTGTCCTTCCGACAGTTGTGCGCCGGGCTCAGAGCTCACTTCGGTGATCTGCGCATCAAAAGGCGCATAATGATTGAGCCGTTTGTTTCTGATTTCAGCCGTTTGCATTTCTAGTTGCAGCCGTTGCATTTTTAAACTGCTGCTATCGAGCTGTAGTTTGAATTTGTTCAGTTCAGACGATGACGCCAAGCCTTTTTTGCTCAGCATCAAAGCTTTGTTATATTCATCTTCGGCAAAAGTTGTCGCCACACGCGCCGATTCAATATCGGTTTTAATCAGCGCCAGCTGCTGGCTTAAATACACATTATCTTGTTTTGCTACCAACTGACCTTTTTTCACCGAGCTGCCGACTGGCAGCAACTGCAATAATTCAGCACTGGCATGGCTGGCAATTCGATAGGTCTCGGGGGCCGCGACCACACAGGGCAGGATATGGATCACATCGCTGGCGTGGTGTTGTGCTTGCTCAATGGTGACCCTTTTGGCGGTCGTCGCATAGGTTTGTGGTGAAATCGCCAGTGTGATAGTCATTAATGGCAACAGCCGTTTGGCGATAGAGCGGGTTATATACGTCTTCAATCTGCTCTGAACTCTCTAGAAATGAGGATGCTATTTTATCAGAAATTTGCTGGTGCTCCGAGCTAAATTTACCTGAATAATGACACTTGTGCGATTGAAGGCCCGCGCCAAATCTGACGCCGCGCGCAATCAGCAATAAGGTATATACAGCAAATACTCGCCAAATCACCACCAGCATTTTTTTGTCCTACCCACACGCCCAATGGCAAATCTTAAATGCGCCGAGCATTTCAAAGAAAGTTGCTCCTTTTTGCCTGTTCGACCGTATGAAACTCCATATTTATTACAGATAAAAAAGGAAGACCATTGAAATCTTTATCGATAGCGGTATCTGCATTGTTTTTAGCGGGTTGTTCGGTGTTTGGTCAAAGTAATGTCGAAACTGCGCCCTATACGTTAGTAAAGGCCGACAACAGCCTGCAGATTGAAGTTCGTCACTATGAAACCATAGTGCTGGTGTCGGCAGACATGTCCGGCGCTGGCCGCAACAGCGCATTTCGAAAGTTGTTTCGCTACATCAGTGGTGAAAATGAAGGCGCTACCGAAATCTCGATGACGGCGCCGGTATTGATGGATGGCGAACAAGCGTCTGCTCAAGGCACTGAAATTGCCATGACCGCACCGGTGTTTATGGGGAATCAATCAGGTCGGTCAATGATGTCATTTGTGATGCCAAAAGACTTTACCTTGCAAAATACACCCAAGCCAAAGGATGCAACACTGCAAGTGAGCGAATTGAAGAATTATAAAGTCGCTGCCATTCAATTTAGTGGCACATTAAGCGACAGCAATGTCGGTACCCATACCAAAATCTTACAAGAGTGGCTCAATGCCCATGGCTATACGGCGATCGGCGCCCCGCTGGAAGCAGGCTACAATGGGCCGATGACGC
>JBBKWN010000176.1:0-10153 GCA_037968955.1 Rheinheimera sp.
TTCAATCGGCTTTAATGCGCCCACTATCGATTTAGGTGGAGCGAGCGCAGGTCTTGGCGACCCTTCTGGTGCTTTAATGCGTGATGGTGACGCGACACCTATAGTGCGAATTGAACCCAAATACCCGGTTCAAGCTGCACGAGATGGTATCAACGGTTGGGTTCAATTACGTTTTTCAATTATGGAAGACGGTAGTGTTGACGAAGTTGAAGTTATCAATGCTGAACCTAAACGTGTGTTCGATCGAGAGGCCATTCGAGCGTTAAAACGCTGGAAATATTCGCCTAAGATTGAAAATGGTAAAGCATTGAAGCAGCCTGGACAGAAGGTTCAGTTGGACTTTAATCTTGATACAGGCGGAGGTTAACTATGAAGTTGAATAAATTAACATCAGCTCTTGTAGTGTTTGCCACCATTGGTGTGATGTCATTGCCTATCAGCACTGCTTATGCAGCGCCAGACGCTGCTAAAATTGCCGAACGCAAGGCGAGAAAAGGCCAAGCTGTCGGTGAAAAAGTTGGTAAAGCAATCGTCAAATCATATGAACTGTACGGACAGGATAAAATCGGTGAAGCCATAGCTGCTTTGTCTGGTATCGAGCCTTCGGTACCATTTGATAAAGCGTATATGTATAGCTTTTTAGGGAAACTTTACATTGAGAAAGACCCTGCAAAAGCTCAGCGATACCTCATCGACGCGGTTAAACTCGATGTACTTAGTTTCAATGATCAGGCAGGTTTACTTCGGAACATCGCCGATTTGAGTTTGGCTGACAAAAAATTTCAGCAATCACTCGACTATTACACAAAGTGGATGGACTTCACGGGTGAAACCCATCCAGATGTGTATATGCGGATGGCGAACTGTTATTACGAAATGAAACAGTACAGCAAAGTTATTTCTCCTGCAGACTTGGCTATTGCCGGTTATAAAGCGCCGAAGAAAGAACCGTATCTGATGAAGCTTGGTGCCTACTACGAAACTAAGCAAATCAAGAAAGCTATTGAAGTACTGGAAACTGTTGTTGTCATCTTCCCTGAAGAAAAACAATGGTGGGTTCAATTAGGTCAATTTTACAACCTAGACGAACAGTATGGTAAGGCCCTGGCTGCAGTTGAGCTTGCTTATAAGCAAGGTTATCTGAAGACGGAAAACGAAATTAAGACGTTGGCCAATCTGTACAACAATAATAGCGTTCCTTACCGTGCTGCGGCCTTACTTGAAAAACACCTCAAGTCTGGTTTGTTGAAAAAAGATCGGAATACTCTAGCCAGTATTGCTAGTTCCTATAATTCCGCTCGTGAATTCAACAAGGCTGCTACGTATTTTGGTGAGTTAGCAAAACTTGACAACGATGGCGAGGCCTATCGTCGACAGGGAACAGCGTTGCTGATGGCAGGCAAAGAGTCTGCGGCAGTTCCTGCTTTACAAAAAGCTCTGGAAACTGGCGTTAAAGATAAAGGCCGCGTGCATATTGCATTGATGGAAGCTTACTTCTACCAAGCAAAGCTTAAAGATGCGTATCGTCATAATCAATTAGCTCGCGACAATGGCCAAGCCAAAGCTGCGAATAGTTGGGCTGGTTACATTAGAGAACGTGCTGAGAAAAAAGGCATTTCTTTATAGCTTAACGCTACTAAAAAACCCGCCATTGGCGGGTTTTTTTATACTTGAATTTTCCTTTGGTACTCGTTGTCATTGATACAGGCTTTGCCAAAGCGGTCCATATTTAGCTTAACATTTTTAACATTTTGTATAGCACCCTTCTAAAATAGCTATCTGGAGCTTGAAGTGCCGTTAGAGCGCAAGTCGGTAGGTATGTTATTGAAGTCAGACGATAATGTGCTCGTGCTTGATGTCACATACAAACGTGAATAGACCTATTTGGGTAGTATAAATGGTTGGTTGACGTTTAAGCTATCGTATTTGTGCAGTGGTAATACAAGTTGAGTGGGTAAAGGGGTGTCATTAAATCGCAAGCAATCGCCGACACCATCAGCAGAGAAGAAAAGAATTATAAGCTAGTTAATCAGGCAATCCTGGGCTGGTGCTGTCAGCTTCATGTGAGCGTAGATCAAGCATCTTATACTTATCAATTAACGCATACAGGGTTGGTCGTGTCACGCCTAACACATCAGCTGTTTTGGACAGATTACCGTTTGAAAGGTTGTATGCGTGTCGAATCGCTTGCGTTTCCGCTTGTTCCCGTACTTTTCTTAATGTTATTAACGGCGAGCTGGCATTGTGGTCGACGACTAGACCCAAATCCTCTGCATCAATGAATTTGTTGTCTGCCATGATAACTGCAGATTTTAGTTTGTTTTGCAGCTCACGAATATTCCCAGGCCAACGATGGCCAAGCATGGCGTTGATGGCTCCTTCAGTAAACCCTTGAATATTTGTATTAAATTCTTGATTGAATTTCTGTAAAAGCGATTTGGCAATCACAACAATATCTTGGCCGCGATTACGTAGTGGGGGAATATTTAGCGTGATTTCACTAACACGGTAAAATAAATCTTCGCGAAAAGTTTGCTCGGTAACCATTTCGGCTAAGTTGCGGTGTGTCGCACAAACTACACGAACGTCAACTTCTATTTCTGTGCGACCGCCAACGCGTTCAATGACTCGTTCTTGCAAAAACCGCAGCATTTTCGCTTGCAGTGACAATGGCATGTCACCAATTTCATCGAGCATCAGCGTACCACCGCTCGCGGTTTCAATTTTTCCTAGTGTGGTTTTATAGGCTCCAGTAAAAGCGCCTTTTTCGTAACCGAATAATTCACTTTCTAACAGATTTTCTGGAATTGATGCGCAATTGATGGCGACAAATGGCTTGCTGGCACGTAGGCTTTGTTTGTGGATAGAACGAGCAAAAACTTCTTTACCGGTACCACTTTCACCGAGCAGCAAGGTAGTGATTTCCGTCGGGGCAATTTTTTCAACCATACGGCAGGCTTTTAAAATGGAATCGCTGTTGCCGATAATATCTTGGTTTTTATAGTTCGCTGATTTCAGAACCCGGTTCTCGGCTTCCAGTTCACTAAGTTTAAATGCTCTGGCGACAATAACGTTCAGTACGTCAACATCTATCGGTTTTTGATAATAATCATATGCGCCAAGTGCAACGGCCTGCAGCGCATGTTCTGTATCGGTGCTCCCCGTAATTACAATCACTTTAGTGTCAGGGTTATGCTGTAAAATTTCAGTTAAACAGGCCATACCTTCAGAAGCGTTGGTGGGGTCTGGCGGTAATCCAAGGTCAAGTGTCACGACCGATGGTTCGTAACGACGCACTTGTTGTAGCGCAGAGCTTCGATCTTCCGCGAAAACGACTTCGTAATCAGTTAAGCTCCATTTTAACTGCTTTTGGATCCCTAAATCGTCATCGATAGCGAGTAATGTTTTCATATCACGTTCCATGTCAAAGTTTCTATTAGTGTAAAGGAAGCTGAATGGTAAAGGTAGAGCCAATATTTACTTCACTAAATACTGATAGTTGCCCATGATTTTGTTGAATAAAACTCTGTGCATCGTAGGCACCTATGCCCATGCCGGCGTTTCCTTTGGTGGTATCAAACGGCTTAAATAAACGCTCTTTGATAAAAATCTTACTCATACCGCAACCCGTGTCTATTATTTTTAATAACATAAATTCATTTTGGACGTCTAACTGAATGGTAACGGCTCCGTGCGAGGCTGTTGCTTGTTGGGCGTTATCAATTAAATGAAATAAGATGTTGCAAAACCGCTCTTCGTCAATAAAAAGCTCGCAGTCTGCTAGTACCTGTAGTTGTGGCAAGGGATCGTGTTTAGCACAACGTTCTTCAATCAATTCCTCTAGCAATTTGGCAATAGCTACCGTCTTTTTAGGTACAGCACCAATTTGCTTTTTGGTCAATTGCGATAACATATTCTGTAGTCTGCTTTGCATGGCTTCGATAGTTTCAAAAGCGTCGTCAACAAATTCTGGATTATGACGATGACGTTTAGCGTTTTTAAGTAGCATGTCGATTTGAGCTTTGACGTTCTTTAAGTCATGTACCACAAATGCTGACATCCTGCTAAATGCAATAAACTGAGCATTTTCGGAGAGTGTTTTACTCGCTTCACTCATAAATAAATAACTGGAAATTTGTTCAGACACAGCATTGAGATAGTCACGTAACTCCCAATTCAATTTTAAATGCTCAGTGGGCAATGGATTTAAAACACAACAACCCCAAAGTTGATTGTTTTGATAAACGGGTACGAGCAACTCAAAACTTTCTATTTTACCTTCAAGTTCACGATGAATAGCACTGACATCTTTGTCACGATGGTCGCTAAAATCTAATAACCAGTTTTTATTGCCAAACTTCTGTTGATACAGCGATGCAACCTGTAGGTCTGTTTCGCTTAGTCGATAATTTTTTGTGGCTGCGAGCATTTCCGGCGGGGCTACCGGATGGAATTTAAGTAACGCCCCGGCACTATAGCCAATGGCTTTACACCAAGCGTTGAGACAAACATCGGGAGCATTAAAATGAGCGATTTCAATTTTTTTCAATTCACGCGTTAATTCTACCCATTTTTCTCGATAGTCAAAGGTGTTTGCAAAAAAGTGCTTTTCAATGAAAACCTTATACTTACGACGAATTGCGTCGGAAAATACCAAGGTACAAAATAGTGCTGTCCCGACAACCACAAATACCACTTGTAGAAGGGTTGTCCAGTTACCACCGATATAACTTAGGTAATAACCAACAATTGCTAAGATACACAAATAGACGCCGGCGGCGAGCACCAACGAGCTTTGTAGGACAATATCGCGCGACACGTAAACGTTAATGCCCCATGATTTAATCCGTTTTACGGCCACGACCAAAAATGGCAACATCATTACATGGACAAAACCGCGGGCTTGCCAGGTTTGTTGGTTTACTTTTCCCAACAAAGCCGCTTCGGCTAGCAGGTAAAAATCCAATAATAGACAAATACCTAATGCGATAATCAGCGGTTTAAACTGCCATTTTTGACTGCCAGATTGGCGATAAATTGTTTCGATAAATGCCAGCATCACAACCGTCAGTAATAAGGTAGCCATCAATCTAGGGCCTAAGTCAGTAAATATCCAACCACCAAGCAACAACCAACTGACGAATATGAGGCACAGGATCTGTATTTTGGCTGATGCAAACAGTTGCCGAATAGTGACATCAGTCCGGTTTAACGCTGCAAGTAAGAACAGCGCAAGCAACATTTTATGAGTGCTTTCAATCATAAAAGAATTCAGCGTTACAAAAGGCACATCGCTACTGCGGATGTTATCAAAAGCCCACAAAACGCTGAAAATCGTATAGATACTTAATAAATGTTTCTGTGCTGTTTGCGTTTTGACCGTTAGTTGTAACGTCCAAAACAGCGCATATCCTATTGCAGCAAGCACAAAACCAAAATAGCCAGGTTGAAAGTGTTCAAAAATAAGTAGATTGGACATTACGGTTGGGCCAACAATTGATGTAAATGTTTTACCGGGATAGCGTATGCAATTCCGCTAGGATCGCTAAGAACAGCTTCTCTGCTACTTTTTACGAGCACCATGTTAATGATGGCGACCACAACACCATCGTCTTTGCGGTACAGCGCACTACCGCTATTTCCCGGGTAGGCCGTTCCGTCGAGTTGGTACACCATAAAAGGTTGCCGTAACTTACGTAGGGTCGCCGCACTGAGCACTTTTGAATTATCTTGTGGAATGGCGATTGGCGTAATAGCGCTTAATGTTGCCTGATGGGTCGCTGGATATAAACCGAGGACACCGGTAATAGGATAGCCAGTAAATGCCAATGCGGTACCTTCAGCGATATAATCAGCCTGAGCAAGTGTTAATGTCGGCAGGGTCGCGGCAATTTTTAATATCGCTAAATCATGCATCAAATCACTTTTTCTGGTAAGGATTTGATGGACCACGGGATCTTTCCCATGTCCGGATAAAACAACGTAACGTTCGTTTTTACTTTCATCTGGAATGTTCGAAACTACATGATTGTTTGTCACTATTTGATTGCCCGGCGCAACCACAAACCCACTACCGATAAGCTTTAATCTTGGCGACCCCGTCGGATTGTAAAGTGCAATTGCGACTACGGAGGCTTTTATCTTAGGGATTAATTGCGGCAAATTATCGGCCGATGTTGAAAGACTGAAAATGCCAAGTAAAGTTACCCATAACAATCTCATCGCTGACTTCTTCCTTGTAATGGCTGAGCTAAGATTTAGTGTAAACCAGTCTGGTGTATCGACAAAACTGAATTAGCATCTTTAGCGAATTGGTACATACTGAATAGTTACTGTGCAACGTAGTTGCATCAGCGGAGACGTTATGACGGGCGTGCAAGAACAGAAATCTGAAAAAAAACATGAAATTGTGCCAATTTTTTCTGGCGGAGGCACCAGGCTTCCATGTTATGTCGGCATTTTAATGGCGCTACAAGATTTAGGCTTGCCGTTCAGGCATTTAGTTGGTGTCTCTGGAGGGAGCGTTGTTGCTGCGATGGCTGCTGCCGGGAAGTCGATAGATGAAATGCAAAATTTGGCTTTACATACAGATTTCAAGCAGTTCAAAGGGTTTTCTCTACTAAATCTTATCCGTACCGGAGGTTTATCCACTGGTGATACTTTTGAACATTGGATCGATAAACAACTCGATGGCGTATTATTTCGAGATTTAAAACTCGATTTGCATGTGTTAGCGACCGATATCAATGGTGGTGGGCCGGTAATTTTTAATAAGCAGCGTACGCCAAATATGAAAGTTTCTCAAGCGGTGCGCTTTTCGATGTCAATTCCGTTATTGTTTTCATTTAAAGTTTTTGAAAACCACGTGATGGCTGATGGTGTTATCTTAGCTGAGGACGCTTTACATCAAGATTGGTCAGGAAGGGCGGTACCAGTAGTCTGCTTTCGCCTAAAAAGTGACAACGAAGACAGGCCAATTTTAAAACATCGTTATTTTCCGATAATGTCTTACATTCTGATGCTTATTCAAACTTTTATGAATGCTATGTCGCGAGAATATGTTCATGCCCAATATTGGCATAATACGGTACTGATTAATACGGGGTCCGTTTCATCAGTGGATTTTGCGTTGCCGCTCGAGAAAAAACTAATCTTGCTTCGCCAAGGTTACGACACCGCGATGACGGTAATACCCCAAAAGTCACCTTGGATGACGAGTGACTTCGTTGCCAAGCAACGAGAAAAACAGTTTGAATTGCTTTAAGTTAGTGCATGTCTCTATACTGGAAATGAGCAACACGATCCACTTGCACTGATTTTGTTGGATCACTGAAGTGAAAATATATTTAATGGCACGGGGGCGGACCTCAGGCAATGAACGCTGATAAAACAACATTTGTAGTTTTAGCGAGGGTCGTTTGAAGTTTAAGATTTTGAATATATAAACGGTATTTTTTTGCGGGTCTATTTGTTATTCCTCGCAACGCTTTTCACCTCTAAAATGATCAGGTCACGTATGAGATATTTAAATAAATTGCAGAAAATGCCAGTGATTGGCGGTTTGGTGCGAAAAATTATCGGCATTTTGGCTAGTAACAATGCGAATAATATTTCCAAGCATTTTTCGCAGTTCTTGCAGCCGCATATAGCCAATACTGACGAATTGAAAACGAAGGTATTTCGACTGCGTCATCAGGTGTATTGCGAAGAACTTAAATTCGAAGACGAAAAACCGGATAAGCTTGAATTCGACGATTTTGATGCTCATTCTATTCATTGTTATGTGAAACATATGACGAGTGGCGATATGGCAGGTACCGTTCGTTTAATTACGTCAAGTTGTAATGACGAACATTTACCCATTGAAAAATATTGTCTGCATTCAATTACTGATCATGAATTTTCCCCGCAAGCGTTTCCACGTGAAAAGATTTGTGAAATCTCCCGATTAGCGGTGCTCGAACACTTTCGTCGCCGGGAGCAAGACAAATTTAAAGGCGCTGCGACGGGGGCAATTAATGTAAATACGTATTCGGGGACTGAACTTCGTTGTTTTCCATATATTGCGCTTTGTTTATACTTCTCAGCCGCCTCAACAGCATTTCATGCAAAAAAAGAACATGCGTTTGTTATGATGGAACCAAGGCTTGCAAGAAGTCTAGCGTTTGTAGGCATTAAATTTCATCAGATAGGTCCTGTTATTGACTATCATGGCCGTCGCGCGCCGTTTTACATCAACAAACCCATGTTATTTGATGGTTTGTCGCCTGGCTTTAAGAAATTACTGTTTGAAATTGAAAAGTCGTTGGCAAGCACGGTACAGACGGACACTAAAGAAACACTCCATTTCAATACAGATTTTCATTCCTCAAAGTCCGGAATTTTAATCCGCTAAATACTTTCAACAAACATTTATAGTGTTTGTCGCTGTTGAACAAGGGCTTCGCATGCTTCATTCTGATATCTTTAGAGTAGCGTTACTGAAATGGCAGCAGCTACTCGGCGACAACTATGTCATCGTTAGCAGTGCTGAAACCCAGTTAGCTTCAACTGCAACCTTTCTAACCACATCGAATGTTTTGGCTATCTTAAAACCTGATAAATCGCAACTGGCTGCCTGTCTTGAAATTGCCACTGATTTTGATATTGCGGTATATCCGATAAGTTCCGGGAAAAATTGGGGCTATGGTTCAAGGGTTCCCAGTTGTCGGGAGGCAGTGCTTATCGACTTAATCCGGCTAAAGACAATTAGTGATTATCGACCAGACCAACATGTGGTCAGGGTTGAAGCTGGCGTGACACAACAAGAATTAGCGGAGTTTTTGCAACAACAAGGTGGCACCGACTGGATGGATTGTACTGGCTCGCATCCGGATTGTAGCGTAGTTGGAAATACGGTTGAACGTGGGTTTGGCCATACACCGTATGGCGAACATGCGAACTTTATTGCTGGATTGGAGGTGATGCTCGCGGACGGTAGTGTCGTTCAAACTGGCTTTCATCGTTTTGAAGGTGCCCAGGCCGCTGGGTTATATAAGTGGGGGTTGGGGCCGGGTCTTGATCAACTATTTTTACAATCGAACCTTGGGATCGTATTGAGTATGTCGTTGTGGCTAATGCCCAAACCTGAAAAATTTATGGCTTTTTATTTGTCGGCAAAAAGCGACGAAGCACTGGAGGCGATCGTTGATGCGCTGATACCGCTAAAACGACAAGGCGTTATTACTTGTTTGCCGCATATTGCCAACGAGTTTAGAGTCTTGGGTGGTTTGCAGCAATATCCATGGCAACGCGCCGAAGAATTAAAGCTGAGCGGTTTTCCATTGCCTGCGGTGATTAAGGGTGAATTGCAACAAAAGTGGCAAGTAGGCAACTGGAATGTATCTGGCGCTTTGTACGGTACTAAAGAGCAAGTCGCCAATGCAAAATTACAAATAAAAAAGGCTTTATCCGGCGTGCCATTATCAAGGCTAAATTTCATTAGCGATGAACGATTGAATTTTATTGAACGATATCAAAAATTAATCGCACGTCTTACTGGAATGGATATTTCTGGCATGCTCAAAGTGCTGAAACCAGTACATAACATGATGAAAGGCTTACCTAGCCGTCAGTTTTTAAGTAGTGCTTATTGGCGTAAGAAAACAAAAGCATCTGCTGATTTTAATTTGGATCGCGACAGCGTTGGCCTGATTTGGTGTGCATTTATCGGTCCGGCGTCGTCGTCGGTTGCCCGTGAACTTATGACCATCATCGAAAAAGTACTGACACGGCATGGTTTTGAGCCGGGAGTTACATTTACACTGTTAAATGAAAGGTGCCTTGATGCAGTGGTAAGTTTGTTATTTGACCGAGAAGCAATCGCTCCAGATGGCGAAGCGTGGGACCAAAAAGCACTGACTTGTCGAAAAGAGCTATATCAACTGATGTTCAATCACGGTTTTTATCCATATCGCGTGGATGTCGACATGATGAAACTATTAAATACCATGGGCGAAGACTCATATTTGGATTTATTGCAGAGGCTAAAAAACGCCCTCGATCCGGCAGGCATTTTAGCGCCTGGTCGTTATATCAATGCCCCAGAAAAATGACTGTCAGATTAATTTACGAAGTTAAGCGCCCGAATAAATAATCCGGCGCAACATATTGA
>JBBKWN010000177.1:0-8035 GCA_037968955.1 Rheinheimera sp.
CCGCCAGCACCAGCTGCACCTCAAAACCCAACAACACCAGCGGCGTCCAGAATAACCACATGCCGGAAATTGGGTAGGTCAGACTTTGCCGAAAAGCGGTACTAAAATTCATCAACCTAGAACTGTGATGGACGACATGCGATGCCCACAACCAACGGATTTGATGTGACGCACGATGAAACCAGTAATATAAAAAATCCTGCAGCACAAACAGCAGTAGTAAATTGGTCAGGTTAAATGGCAAGGTGTAGAGCGAAAATTGGCTAAGCCAAAAGAAAAAAGGCAGTAATAACAACAGTGACAATGCATCACCCGCCTGATGCATCGCTGCAAGCCCAAGATTGGCAAGACTATCGCGCCAATGATACACCGCTTGTTGTTTACGTTCAGACTGATACCACTCAAAAGCAATAAACAGAAAAAAAATCGGACTTAACAGGATTAATATTAATTCAACCGGGATCACAGCAACCTCTGCCCATTCACTTCTTGATAGCAGCTGCGACTCTACGCCAACTAGCGTCTGCTGCAAACCATCGACCATAAAAATAGCCACTCATTTTGCACTGCTTTTGTGCTTTGTTGAGCAATTTGCTGGCATTTTATTCGTTACCACAGTTTTCGCATATAAAAATAGATTTTAATCAATAGTTTACTTATAAAAAACACTGGTATAGCCATTGCAGTATCCCTATTTAACATTGTCGCGTGTTTGCCATCTGGCATCACTACACTGGCTCCAGCTATCGGCAAACGCATGCCGGGCGACTAACAGAACACCAATGAACAGATGAGCAAGGAGTGTCAACGATGTCTGAATTATGGCTACGTAACCATCCACAACGCGATTTACTGGAAAAAGAGCTGCAACAACGTTTTTTTAAGGCGCTCAGCGCACCTTGCCGCATTTGCCATTTTATGCTCACGCTCAATGGCAGTTCGCGCAGTGCAGAATTTCAATTGATGCAACAACGGGCCAAACAATATGGCATTGAACTGCAAGAAGGCGACACCGATGTCGCACTGTCGTTGGGCGATATTCAGCTGCGCTGGGAACGTCATAGCGAGTTTTCGACTTATAGTTTCATTCATCCTGCTGCCAGCGCTAGTTTTGTTGACCCAATGCAACTATTGCCAGACCCACATTGGTTCAACGAGCTGCCCGGCCAGCTTTTTCGAGTGGTGCAACTGATTATTTTGCCAGCCCAAGCGATCCAATCTGAGGCACAAATTGCCGAATTATTTGCAGCCGAACATTGTATTTCCAGTCGAGTAGCCAATAGTCAGGCCCGGATTTGGACCGATTTTCGTAAACACCCAGAAGGCTCTGGCCGCATGTTAGTGCAAGATGAAGGCTTGTCACCCAGTGCGTTGGCGCGGTTAGTACAGCAACTATTTGATTTGGGCAATTATCGCAAACTCAGTTTGTTGGGCTGGCCGTTAACACGCCAAGCGGTTATCCAACTGCACCAGCTAGAACAACAGCTGTCGGATATCACCCATCGGATTGAACAAAAACAAGGCTCCGATGAGCAGTTGTTGCAGGAAATTAGCCAGATGGCAGCACAAACTGAACATTTAATTGCCAACAATAGCGCCCGCTTAGAAGCCAGTGCAGCGTATTACCAGCTGACGCTAGACCGACTCAAAGCATTGCGGGAAACCCCGGTCGCTGGGTTGATGTCGTTACAAGACTTTTCCGAGCGCCGGCTCACCCCAGCTTTTCGAACAGCACAATCGGTGCTGAGCCGTCAGCGCAGTCTATCAAACCGGCTTGGCCGCTCAACCGAATTGTTGCGTACCCGGATCAACTTACAACTGGCACGACAAAATACCGCGTTATTGGCGTCGATGGATAAAAGAGCGCGCCAGCAGCTGCACCTGCAAACTGCGGTTGAGCGATTATCGACGGTGGCAATTTGCTATTACGCGGTGCAGTTGCTCGATAAAGCCCTGACGTCACTCGCAGCCTTTTACCCACCGCTGCCGCTGCCGATTTTACAGGCGCTGAGTTTGCCGTTGGTTATGCTCAGTACCGGTTGGGTTTGGTACCGTTTGCAAAAGCCAGCAACCCATACGGCTTAATTGTGCACCGTCATATCGCAAATGCTGAGATTTGTTTTCGGGACTGGGCGTTAATCTGTGTCTGGAGCCAATAGAAGATGTAACGTCAGTGATTGTTGCTCCTGCTGGACGGTCAATTCAGCGGCCAGCTGCCCAGCCCAAAATTGTACAGCGCTTAAACGCTGCTGCACAAACGAACAAGGGTTTGGCGTACTCTCGGACAGCACCGCCATCTCCTGTGGGAACTGCTTTGCAGTTGCTTCGTCCATCGTCAGCTGTAATCGAAGCGCTATTTTAGTCTGAAATGGTTGTAGCTCTATCGACAAGCTGCTGCCCGTTGCTGCTAAGTGACAAGCAAGTTGCACCACCCCACAGCCAAGTTGCCAAAAGCTGTGGTGGTTTAACTGTACACGATCACTAAACTTGAGCGACTGTCGACACAGCTGCAATCCCTTCGTTGCAAAAAGCGGTTGATAACATTGAATTAAATCAGTCATTAGTGTCACAAAACTACGCTTGCGTGACACGCTAGGGTCAGGGTTCGTTAATGGATGCTGTGACTCTGGTGGCGGCATCGATGCGCTAAACCCAAGCTCACTGCAAGCCTGACTATAAAACTGCAATAACCAGCTACAGTGCTGCTGTTGAAAATCGGCAAGGATGTTGTTCGATTGCGGTGGCGTGGCTTTGTTCGGGTTGGTATGCAAGGCTAGCAATAACTGCTGTGACAGCTGCCATGCCAAAGCCACTTCTTGCTGACATAACGCACTGAGTTGTCGCCGAGCGTCTGCTTGTTGCTGCTGTAAAGTGACGTCCTGCATGGTACAGCAAAGCCGGATGGCATCACCTTCGACCGAGCGCACTACATAAAAGTGGACCAAGCAATAAAGCTGCCGCCCTTGCCGGCTAATAAAACGATAATGTTGTTGGTCCAAATCGGGGCCATTTGCCAACAATCGTTGGACATCCTGCCGAAATAGCGTCAGGTCTGCTGGATGAACTAAATCAAACAGCTGCTGCGGCTCCGGATTTGGTTGTGCATTGTTAAAATCAAACAGACGCCACCAATGATCAGCATAAAATGCATCGCCAGAGCGTAAATCAAATTCAAACCACGCTAACTGACTCGCTTTGAGCGCCAGGCTCTGACGCTGCTCGTCTTGCAGCAATAACTGCCGCTGTTGTTGTAATTGCTGCTGAAGCTGTTTGCTGCGGTGTTGCGCTTGGTAGCGGCGAAAGTTGAGGTAACTTAACAACAAAAAAAGTACTGCTAAACCGGTCACGCCCAAAATAACCAACTCGTACTCGGCAAGCGGCAACATTTTTATTTCAAATAGCGCGTTATTATTAACCTGCAATACAAAAGGTTGCCCATACCAAGCGAGATGACGATGTTTTTGCATCGGTAGGCTCGAAACCTCACTTTGTCGGGCAAATAACAGCGCATGGTCGCTGGTGGCCGATCCGCTGTACCACGCAAAATCCAACAAGGTTTCGCTCGGTGCAAGCCATGCTGACGGCAGCACGTCACGCACCCGAAAAGCGGCATAGACAAAACCCTGCAATGCCGCCATTTTGTCTTGAGCAGTAACCAGCAGTGCTGCTGGCCGATAGATGGGGAACATCAGCAACAATCCGGGTTGATTGCTGCTGGCATGGTCTTGCTGCAATGAAATTTTGGCGGTCAAGGCTGGTTCATTTAAACTGGCGGCTCGCATTGCGGTTTGTAATCGCATCGGATCGCTCATTAAATCGTAACCGAGCACGGCTTGGTTTTGCGCCGTCATCGGCTGAATATGGCTGACCATGCCATAATGCGGCCGCTCGCCTGCAGGATACACACGAATTTGTGGCAGCTTTGGTTGCCCCAAGGATGCCGTCGCCGTCAGTTCATGGTTTACTTGTGTAAGTAACAGCGGCAGATCAGCGCCACTGCGGTAACTGACAATACCCAGAGCTTGCACACCAGGATACATCTGTGACAGCTTTAAACTGCTGACATAATGCTGCCATTCGGTCTGACTCACATACGCTGATGACGAAACAAAAGCAGCATTGGCGCGCAGCAGTAACTCAATATGCTGCAGCCTTTGGTGCAACTCGTTTTCAATATTATCGGCATGTTGTTGAAAAATAGCATGTTGTTGCTGGGAAATGTGTTCGCTGTAATGCTGCCAGTAATAAAGTGCCAGCGGCAATATAAAACCGAGGCCAAGCCAAGTCGGCCAGTTATGCCAGCTGAATAGTAACCGCCAGCGCTGTTGATTGTCTGACGGGCGCTCGTTGAGGGACAAAGGCTGCGGCCGCTCAGTCATGACAAACTCGGCAAGCCATATTACTCTTTACGCCCAAAGCACAGATCACCGGCATCACCAAGCCCTGGCACAATATAAGCCTGCTCGTTCAGGCATTGATCTAAAGCACCAAGCCAAAATGAGGCCGGAAACGCGAGCTGTTGTTGTAACAACGCCACACCTTCAGGGGCGGCAATCGCGGCGGCAATATGCAAACTACGAGGTTCACCTTGTCGTTTTAGTAATTCCCAAACTTTCAGTAACGAAGATCCGGTCGCTAACATCGGATCAATTAAGATTAAATCACGCCCTGCAATGTCCGGGGCGGCGCTGTACCCGAGGAAAATCTCCAGCTCACTGGCAGTTGTGCCTTCCTGGCGATAGGCCCCGACAAAACCACTGTCCGCTTGCTCGAACATTTCCAAAAAACCCTGATAAAACGGTAAGCCAGCCCGCATCACACAAATTAATACCGGTTGTTGCGCCAAATCGGCCACATCCACACTGCCAAGTCCGGTTTGTAAGGTGGTTTGTTGATAAGATAATGCTTTTGATAATTCATAGGCCAATAACCCGCCCAATCGTTGCAAATTTTGCCTAAAACGCCAACGATCTTGCTGAATTTGCGGGTCCCGCAGTTGTCGCAAAATACTTTGCGCAATCGAAAGTTGTTGTTGTAATTGGAAAATATTCATAATCAGTTCCAAAATGCACACTAACTACAGTGTATACAAGGATTCAACAATTTGCGCCAGTATTCGAAGGCATTTAACAAAGCCAAGCACTCCACCCTTGAAAAAGCGCGAGCGCTGTCCCATTTCATACGACAACAGCGCTCGAGGCAGCGCATCACCTAGATGAGTGTGCAATGAATTGGCAAACCGCAGTTATTTTTATTGGCATGAGCTTGGTGATTGGTGGGTTACTTTCGCCGGTGTGGCGCCAGTCATTGCGTCGCCAGCGTATTGCCGCAACGCCCTTCCCCACGCGTTGGCGCAAAATTCTAAAAAACCAACTCCCGCTTTATCGGGCGCTGCCGGCTGACTTACAACTGCGGCTGAAAAAACTGATCCAGCTGTTTATTGCCGAAAAGCAATTTATCGGCTGTGAAGGGCTGGAAATCACCGACGAAATTCGGATCAATATTGCCGCCCAAGCTTGTTTATTAATGTTGAATCGCCCGACCCAGTTGTTTCCGAATTTAAAAACAGTGCTGGTCTATCCGGCGGCGTATCAAGTGGCGCAAAACCAGCCCGACGCCGCTGGTGTGGTACACGATGAAATGCAAATCAGACTTGGCGAATCTTGGCAACAAGGCAAAGTAGTATTGTCGTGGCCCGACAGTCAGCAAGGAGCGGCGCATCCAAATGATGGTCACAATGTGGTGCTGCATGAATTTGCTCACCAATTAGATCAAGAAAATGGTGCTGCCAATGGCGCGCCTTTTCTGGCCAGTACCGAAGCGTATCGGGTTTGGAGTAAAGTCCTCAGCCATGAATTTGAGACCTTGCAACAACGTCTGGCACACGGCTTGCCATCGCTGTTCGACCCTTATGCGGCGACCAATCCAGCCGAATTTTTCGCCGTGATCACGGAAGTTTTTTTTGAACAAGGCCGATTGTTTCGGCGCCAGCATCCGGCGCTTTATCAGCAATTAAAACAATACTACCGGCTCGATCCGGCACTGTGGACCACCTAAATTGACCGGCCACCAGCGGTTCATCGCTAGTTGGTAGTTGGTAGTTGGTAGTTGGTAGTTGGTAGTTGGTAGTTGCTAGTCGCTATTTGACGTTTGCTAGTTGGACGTTGGACGTCATCAACGCCGACGCGATTATAAACCCAAACGCAATATCCGATGCCCGCTCGCTCATTCGCTTTGCCGCCATGTATTCAGCGATGATTCATCGGCCAGCGTCGATAGTCAGACCAACGACATCGTTGGAAGACCGCCGCAGGAGGCTATTATGACCCACACCCAGCCACAACAATTGCTGACGCAGACCCACCGAGTTTCTCAAAACCACAGCCGCTTGGAAACTTGCTTGGAAACTTATGTCGCAGCCACTGTGCCGACAACAGGTAGCTCAGCCAAGCAGCCGATGACCACTGACGCAAGTCACAGTGCAAGTCAGCGCAACAGCCGCTGGCAGTTCGTGCAAAGAGCGCTGAAAAGTATCATCCTGCCAAGCATCATCACGCTGAGTACTTTGCTGGTGCCACAAACACAGGCTCGCGATTTAAGCATCAGTGTCCAAGGACAAATTCAACCGGGCGTTTATGGGCAATTGCAACTAGGGCAACCGTCAGTCACGGTTTATCAGCAGCCCGTTTATGCCCAGCCTGTTTATCAGCAGCGCGTCTACGCCCAGCCGGTTTATCACCCACAAACCGTTATCGTGCAGCCAATCCTGGTGCAAGCGTCGAAAAAACATCGCAAAAACTGGAAAAAATACTGCCACCATTACGGTGCGTGCCAGCAACAGGTGCAGTTTGTTGAAGTTGGTTATGCGCCAAGGACGCGATATGAAAAAGTCTATGTCTACAACGAGCATGATCACCACCCTCGTCAAGAAAAACGCCACTATCATCAGGACCGAAATTAAGCAATTGAAAGCCGCCCGCAGACCTGCCAAGGCGGCAACTCTAGAAAAAAAGGTCGCACTTTGCCTGACAACTCGGGATAATGGCGGCCTTTTCGTCCATCAGGAACCTATATTTCATGAAGATCAGCCAAAATACCGTGGTGCAACTGCACTATCAACTTAGTGATGAAAACGGCTTGTTGGAAAGCTCAGCACAAAGTGAACCATTGTTATATCTGCACGGTCACCAAAATATGTTACCGGCCATTGAAACAGCGCTCGCAGACAAAGTTGTCGGCGACAAGCTAGATTTAGAATTAACGCCAGCCCAAGCCTATGGCGAACGCCGTGCTGATGCAGTACAAAGTGTGATGGTTAAACATCTGCAAGGCGCCAAAAAGTGGAAAGCCGGCATGGAAGCCGTTATTGAAACAGAACAGGGCCCGCGCCAAGTCACCATCATTAAAATGGGCATGTTCAAAGCCGACGTCGATACCAATCACCCGTTGGCCGGAAAAACGCTGTCGTTCAAGTTTGAAGTGTTGGATGTTCGCGCTGCTACCGATGAAGAAATTGCGCATGGCCACGCCCATGGCGTTGGCGGTCATCATCACCACTAAACAGCAGCACCTGTCACCGAAGCCAGAACAAAAAGTTCTGTGCTTCGGCGTATGTTCAGTGCCGCACACTTTGGTAAAATTCAGCTGCAAAGGCTTGCTAAACCAGTTAAAATCCGCGACTGAGCCAGCCGCCACTCTAAATGGAAACTACGTTGCCTACGCCCCCGTCTGTTGAAAACATGCAGTTTGATAATTATCGTGAATCTTCTACTCACCCTACCTACCGTAGTGAGCCGGAGCCTGCTGTCCGTCAACCGAAAAAACCGCGCCGTAGTTTGATCCCATGGCTGTTGTTATTATTGTTAATTGCTGGTGCGGTGTTAGTCGCGTATGAATTGCACACTGCCAATTACAGCGCAAAACCAATCAGCGATTACGCCAAAACGCTCACCTATCAATTGCAGTCTGGCCCAGCGAAAAATATTGTCTACCCGCAGGCCGGCCCTTTTGACGAACGTCATGGTTACCGCCAGCT
>JBBKWN010000178.1:0-10815 GCA_037968955.1 Rheinheimera sp.
GCCAATGCCAATACCAGCAAGTGGAATTAAAAAAACCAATACACCAGGATTTAATAATTTTGTGAAAAAATCGTCCAACCTCAATTCCCCTTTTGGCAGGCAGCCACTTAAGCTTTTCGCTTAATCGTTATCAGTCTCAACAAAAGAAAAGTCATCGCTGCCGTCGGCAATCCGTTTTTTACCAAAAACGGTATGAAACTTTTTCTTTTCCTGGACATTCTTTTTGTATTTCACCCAAACTTTTTCAAAGCTGCTTAGGGCTTCCGCTTCGGTGCGGCATACCAACACAAAACGTTGCTCTTCATCGGTTTCCGGCTGACGGGTACCTTCTTCCAGCTCAAGCATCGCTGCACCATGTTTCTCAAGCAGATTACCCTCTGCCAGCGTAAACCGCCCTGACCGTGTAAACCCTTTAGGGAAATTACGGTCATCAAAAAAGCGACGTTTAGCCACAAAACTTTGCTGCATCACTTTTTTCCCCTGATCTCGTTGAATCTAAAGCTATCCCAATTAAACTGTGCGGAGTATGGTAAACAAAATTCCGATCGTAAAACAAATATTTTTTATGGTAACGATAAAAATTAATAAGGGCATGCTTTGGATACTGAGCTATTAAGAACCTTTTTGGAAGTCCAAAAAACCCGTCACTTTGGCAAAGCAGCTGACAATCTATACTTAACGCAGTCTGCGGTAAGCTTTCGGATCCGCCAATTAGAGCAAAGTCTAGGGGTTACTTTATTTAATCGGTTTCGCAACAACATTCAACTCACCACCGCCGGTGAAATGTTGTTACCCCATGCGCAAGCTGTGCTCAGTGCCATTGCCTCGGCCAAACAACAGATAGCGCTGAACTACCACCCCGACCGCCCCTTGCAGTTATGCCTTAGCACCGAGCTAAGTGCGTTATTCAGTCATCCTCTCTTTATGCAGACGGTAAGCAGCGAACAACATTGTCAGCTGCAATTTTTGCCAACGGACCTACTTTGCCGTCAAACACAACTGGTACAAGATGGCATGGTGCTCCTAGCAAACCAGCTACCCGAACCACAACCACTGCAAGCCTTGTGTCTTGGCTATCTTGAACTGGTGGCAGTCGGTGCCATACAACTCGATCCAGCAGCACCTTTAGCGCAACCCCTGGAAGGCTCACTTGGCTTGATTCAGATCCCACGAATTCATCAGACTTCGATTCAGTTTAGCTGCGCCGATCCGAATCTTTTACTGCAATGGGTGCTGGCGCAGCAGGCCAGTGCATATTTACCACTGGTGATAATTAAAGATGCGATCGCACAAAAGCAACTTGAGCTGCTAAACATGCCGCCAATGAGGGTTCCTGTATGGGCCTACAGCCTAGCAGAAGCGAGTTGGCCCATCTTATGGCGCACTACTTTACAAAGCAGCAGCGTGCTACTGAACGCTTGTTAGGGCCGAAACCATACAAAACCATGACCCAACACTTTACGAAGCGCCAGTCGCTTATGGTTATGAAATAGCGGTAACGCCAACGGCCCGAGTAGCGCACCGGCCACAAGCCATGGCGTAGCCTTTAAACCAGCGCGTTTTGCTAATAGATAGCACCAACTACTAAAAACTGGCGACAACAATAATAACAACATCAAAGGTACCTTCTTGCCTGAACCCACTCGGTGTCTCGCAAAACGACAACCATGCATTGGCTGCCGATGCAAACCTTCACCCGCACAGCCGCTTCCACGGTCTTGGACGAAAAAAAAGAGCCGCATTATAGCAGCTCTTGGTTGGCACTTCAGTCGCCTAGACGACAAAGAAGGGTCGACTAATAGAATTTTTTATCTTGCTCGGCCATCTCCAGCAATAACGCACTCGGTGTAAAACGATGGCCATACTTCGCTTCATAACGGCGTAAATCAGCAATTACTACAGAGGCTCCTAGCGCATCGATGTAACGAAATGGTCCGCCAATAAACGGTGGAAAACCAATACCGAAAATAGCACCAATATCACCGTCCCGTGCACTGGCGATAATGCCTTCTTCGAGGCAACGCACGGCTTCGTTGAGCATTTGCACCAAACAGCGGTTACTAATTTGCTCTAAGCTCAAACGTGCACTCGGTTGGACACTTAAAATACTGTACACAGAACTGTCGACTTCCTTTTTGCCCTTTTTGACACCGGCACCATAGCGATAAAAGCCTTTTTCAACTTTTTTCCCTTTTCGACCATCGGCGATCAGTTTGTCAAACGCGGCTGGTGCTTTAAAACGCTCCCCCAGTTCTTGCTCCAAAATGGGCGAAATCTTCGCGCCCACATCAATGCCCACTTCATCGAGCAATGTAATGGGGCCAACTGGAAAACCAAACTTAGTCAGCGCTTTATCCAACTGTTCAATCGGTTCACCTTCGAGCAGCAGATTCGCCGCTTCATTCATATATAAAGCTAAAATCCGGTTGACATAAAAACCAGCGCCATCTTTCACCACAATGGGCGTTTTCCCCTGCTTACGAGCAAAAGCGACAGTCGTTGCAATCGTTTGCGCCGATGTTTTGGCATGCGCAATCACTTCCACTAACGGCATTTTATCGACCGGTGAAAAATAGTGTAGCCCGATCACATTTTCGGGGCGTTGCGCTTTTGCGGCAATTTGGGCTATCGGTAATGAACTGGTGTTGGACGCAAAGATGGTGTTTTCATGGCAATTAGCTTCAACGTCTCGCACCATTTGTTGCTTCAAGGCTAAATCTTCAAATACCGCTTCAACGACCATGTCGACATCATGAAAACCGCGGTAATCAATGGTCCCCGTCAGCATCGCCATTTGTTTTTGCATTTCAGTACGGCTGATAAAACGACGTTTGAATTTCTTTTGCAGCAGGCTGTAACTGTATTTCAACGCATTGCTGATACCTTGTTGATTGATATCTTTAATCCGTACCGGTATGCCGGCTTTACCCGCGGTGACATTGGCAATACCGCCGCCCATCAAACCGCCGCCTAATACCGCCGCTTTTTTTACCTTGATGCCTTTGACATCACCCGCACCCGATTCTTTTTTCATTTGGGTGGTCGCAAAAAATAAACCGCGCAGTGATTTTGACACGTTGGTCATGCAAAGCTCACCAAAGGCCGTGGCTTCTACTTGCAAACCACTTGCCATACCGCTGTCAACACCGGCTTTAATAGCGGCAATAATTTTCAGTGGCGCTGGATAATGGCCACCTGTTTTGCTTAACGTTTGCTTTTGCGCCTGACTGAATAATATTCCACGACCAAAGGCCGTATTTTCAAGGGCCTTGCCAATCAGATTAAGCTGCACTGCCTTACGCTGTGGCTTACCCGAGAGCGCCATTTTTACCGCAGCTTCGAGCAAAATACTATGCGGGACGACGGCGTCCACTAAACCGATTTTTTTCGCCTGCGTAGCTCGAAGTTGTTTACCGGTTAACATCATATCCAGCGCTTTTTGCAGGCCAACAAGTTTTGGCAAACGTTGGGTACCACCACTGCCTGGTAATAGACCTAACTGCACTTCAGGCAAACCAAGCACGGTTTTCCCATCATCGGTCGCGACCCGACCATGACATGCCATCGCGAGCTCTAACCCACCACCCAAGCATGGGCCATGAATTGCGGCAATAAGCGGCAGCTGCAATGCTTCTAACTGTCCAAACATGGTTTGGCCCATTGCTGCAATCGCCGATGCTTCTTGCGCAGTCTGACAACTGTCGAGCATGGTAATATCGGCGCCTGCAATAAACGAGTCGGCCTTGCCGGAAATGATTACCAGCCCTTTGATGCTTTTGTTGCTGCGGATTTCATCAAGCAACGTTTTGATTTCATCGGCAAAAGCCGCCTTGAGCACGTTCATGCTCTCGCCAGCAACGTCCATCGTAATCACGCCAACGCCATCTTCACGTAACGCTAAAGTAAAAGTTTTTGCCTGTACATCGCTCATTATTCTGTCTCCACAATCATCGCTGCACCAAGGCCACCCGCAGCACAAGCCGTGGTTAAACCGATCCCGCCGCCACGACGGTTTAATTCATTTAACGTTTGCGTAATCAAGCGTGTGCCAGTTGCGGCGAATGGATGACCATAAGCCAACGAACCGCCATTGACGTTAAATTTGTCCATATCAATATCGCCAATTGCCGTAGCACGACCTAGTTTTTCCTCGGCGAACTTCTTGCTACCGAACATTTTCATATTCGCCAGCGCTTGCGCGGCAAACGCTTCGTGCATTTCAATTAAGGTTAAATCGTTTAACGTCAGGCCCGCACGTTCTAAAGCGATTGGCGTGGCATACGAGGGTCCCATCAACATATCTTCCCAGACATCAATGGCCGCAAAAGCGTAACTTCTGACATAGCCCAAAGGTTTATAACCAAGCGCTTTGGCGTGACTTTCCGGCATCATTAACACCGCAGACGCGCCATCGGTCAACGGGGTACTTGTCGCAGCGGTCACAGTGCCATATTGGCGGTCAAACACCGGCTTTAACTTGCTGTAGGACTCTAGTTTAGAGTCGTGACGGATATTGTTATCCATCTCCAAGAATTTATTATAAGGCTCGACATGCGCCGCCATTACTTCATCTTTTAACCAGCCTTGCGCCCAAGCATGTGCCGCTAATGTATGCGAACGATGCGCTAGCGCATCTTGATCGGCCCGGCTAATACCATGCGATTTTGCCATCTGCTCAGCGGTATCGCCCATCGACAACCCGGTTGTATACTCAGCCACCGCTGGCGGCACCGGTAATAAATCTTTTAACCCTAAACGGCGGAAAATCGCCAGTTTCTGCCCAAAGGTTTTGGCTTTGGTTAAATCAACTAAAGCGCGCGCTAGCGCTTTACTCACGCCAACAGGTAACACCGAACTAGAATCCGAACCGCCAGCAATCGCAATTTTACTGACGCCTGCCATCATCGCTTCAGTGACACTGACCACCGATTGAAAGCTGGTGGCACAAGCACGGGTCACACTAAAACCATCGGTATGTACGTTCATGCCGGTACCTAATACAATTTCTCGTGCAATATTCGGCGCTTCTGGCATCAGTACAACTTGACCGTAAACCACCTGATCAATTAATTTGGCATCGAGCTCGCTACGGATCAACAGTTCATTGACCACCAGTTTGCCGAGTTCCAGCGCTGACACGCCATGAAATTCGGTCGCTTGTTTGGCAAATGGCGTGCGTAAACCGCGGACTATCGCAATCCGGTCCCCTTGACGGGTGGTTAATTTAATCTGGCTGGTCATAGTGATCCTCTTTATATGAACGCTAATACAGGTCTGACCTGTGTTTTTTTGATTGTAACGAGAGATCTAACAAATTAAAACACTTGTTTTAATGAACTCCGAACCTTATATCTTGACTGTGGTCTTAGCCTAGTCTTTTTCGCGCCGAAACGCTTGAAAAATAGCCATTAATTTCAGACGAACAACTTTAGAAGAGTGCAGCTGTGAACGCGTTTAACCAGTTAAAAACTTATTTAGATTCGCAGGTTCTGGGTCAACCTTCCTTGACCGAGGGCATTTTATTGGCGTTATTAGCAAATGGCCATTTGTTGGTCGAAGGCCCTCCTGGCCTTGCCAAAACTCGAGCCGTGAATGCATTGGCACATGGGGTGGAAGGTAGTTTTCATCGGATTCAGTTTACACCCGATCTATTACCGGCAGATTTAACCGGTACCGACATCTACCGCCCGGAAACCGGTAAGTTTGAATTTCAAAGCGGCCCGCTGTTTCACCACATTATTTTAGCCGATGAAATTAACCGAGCGCCGGCGAAAGTGCAGTCAGCCTTGCTTGAGGCGATGGCTGAAAAACAAATTACTGTGGGTCGGCAGAGCTACAAATTACCCGAGTTGTTTTTGGTCATGGCGACACAAAACCCACTTGAACAAGAAGGCACGTATCCGTTGCCGGAAGCCCAACTGGACCGCTTTTTACTACATCTGAAGGTAGATTATCCGGATGCAGAGACTGAACTGGCCATTTTGAAACTGACCCGCGGTGAAGCACTTGAGCAAGCAGCCGAACAACCAGTCAGAATCAGCCAAACCGAGATTTTTGCTGCGCGTAAAGCCATCTTACAACTGCATTTTGCGCCAAGCCTAGAGCAATATGTGGTGCAGCTGATTATGGCCACCCGCAAAGCAGCCAGCTATAGCCCACAATTGGCGCGCTGGATTGCCTATGGCGCCAGCCCACGTGCCACCATTGCGCTGGAACGCTGCGCTCGGGCCAAAGCTTGGCTGGCTGGTCGCGACTTTGTTACGCCGGACGATGTGCAGTCGGTGTTTCACAACGTGGTTCGTCACCGCTTATTACTGACCTATGAAGCCGAAGCTGAAGGCATCAGCACTGATGCAGTTCTTGATGAAATTCTGCGGCTGGTCCCTGTTGTGTAAATAAGCGAAAAAAGAGCCCACATGGAACAGCAAGCAAAAATACGACAGTGGCTGGCACAGTTGCACTGTGATGGCAGCCATGTCGAATTAAAACAATTACTTCGCTATCAGCGCCATACCAAGCTATTTGATTTAACTCCGGCACAGACCATTCAAAGTAAGCTGGCTGGTAGTTATTTAGCAAAAAGCAAAGGCCGTGGCATGGAGTTTGATGAAGTGCGTCATTATCAAAGCGGCGATGATGTGCGCACTATTGATTGGCGAGTCACAGCGCGTACCGGCAAAGTTCACACCAAATTGTTTCGTGAAGAAAAAGAACGACCGGTTTTTATTTTGACCGATCTGAGTCCGTCCATGCAGTTTGGCTCAACGCTTTTACTCAAGTCGGTACAAGCTTGTCATCTAGCCGCGTTAATTGCGTGGCATGTAAAAAAAACTGGCGATAAACTCGGTGGTTTGGTGTATCACCCACAACAAATTCGTGAGCTAAAACCTGCGGGTCGCAGCGTTGCCGTGTTGCGCTACTTGCACCAGCTGATTGATTTACACCAACAGTCGCTGCAAGACGTGCAACAACAAATGCAGCACGTGGCTACGACATTAGCTACGGACTTAGCTACGGACTTAGCTACGGAAAAAACCATCGATTTAGCCGCGGCACTAGGCCAGCTGCGCCGACTGGCACGTCCGGGCAGTTTGCTGTTTATTATTTCTGACTTTCAACAATTAGATGCAAATTGCCTGCGCCATTTACAAGCCATGCGACTGCATAATGAGATCCGGATTTGTCAGATCACCGATCCTTTGGAGCACCAACTACCGGCCCATGCCACAGGTATTGCGAAAGTCTCTAACGGCAGCACCGAGGTGACACTGGACTTGTCTGGCTCCGCGCTAAAACGCGATTATTTACACCAACAACAGTCATTCAACCAACAACTGCAGCAACACTGGACCCAATTAGGTTGTCGTCATTGGCAATTCAGCGCCAGTGAGCCCTTGCTTGAACAATTCAATCGGAGGCCAGATGGCGAATTCGAACGTCGTTAATCCGAATGTAGCAAATGCAACGCCGGCAGAAGCAACGATGCCGGGACTGGCCGATATTCAAGAGCCACTATTAAACAATGACTGGTATTTTGCGCCCATTTGGTCGCTACTCCTGTTATTAGCGCTGACCTTATTGGCCTATGCTAGCTATCGGTGGTGGCGCTATTATCAAACCCAAAAACCGGTGAAATATGCGCTGATGGAGCTCGATAAACTTGATTTATCCGCGCCTAACGCAGCACAAATGATCACGACGCTCCTCAAAAGATTAATACTCACCAAAGCACCTGCCCACCCGGCCGTCACCTTCAGTGGCCAAGCATGGCAACAATATTTATGTTCGAGTTTGCCATCTAAGGTACAACCGGTTGCTCCCCTGCCCGATTTATTGGCATTGCATTACCAAAGTATGTCGGCGCCGGACGACATCCGTCGTTATGCGGCCTTTGCTGCCCTTTGGTTAAAACAAGTGAAATTTACTGACGCAGGAGCGAGTGATGCTGGAATTTAGCTGGCCTTGGTTGCTGTTATTATTACCACTACCATGGCTGATTAAGCGTCGGCAACAACATTCGGCCGGCAGTCTGTACTTACCGCCGTTGGTTAAGGTCGCGCAGCAACATTCATCACAAACAACCGGTCAACAGCAACCAAAACAATGGCTATTATGGCTGATTTGGGGGTTGCTGCTGATTGCCGCCGCTCAGCCAAAATGGCTCGGCGAGCCGGTAAGTATGCCGCAGCAAGGTCGCGATATGATGCTGGCGGTTGATTTGTCTGGTTCAATGAATATCAGCGATATGGTGATCGACGGCCAAGCCTTTAACCGGCTCGACGCGGTCAAATATGTGCTCGGTCAATTCATTGAAAAACGTCAGGGCGACCGGCTTGGCTTGGTGCTGTTTGCCGATGCCGCTTATCAACAAACGCCCCTCACCTTTGATCGCAAAACGGTCCAACAAATGCTCGAAGAAGCCGTGCTCGGCTTAGTCGGTCAGCGAACCGCGATCGGCGAAGCGATTGGCCTCGCAGTAAAAAGATTTAACACCTATCAAAGCTCGAATAAAGTATTGATTTTATTAAGTGACGGTGCCAATACCGCCGGCAATATTCAACCTCGCGAAGCGCTGAAACTGGCCAAAGCCGCCGGGGTAAAAATCTACACTGTGGGGGTCGGCGCCGAACAAATGCTACAACAAGGTATTTTTGGGCCGCAATTGATTAATCCTTCCGATGATTTGGATGAAAAACTTCTGACGGAACTGGCAACCGAAACGGGCGGACGATACTTTCGGGCCCGTGATTTAAAAGAGCTTGCGCAAATTTATCAGTTGCTTGATCAACTAGAACCGATTGAACGTGATCAACTCACCTACCGGCCGCAACAAAGCTTATTACACTGGCCATTAGCGGCGGTGTTATTACTGATCAGTCTATTGTGGCTGTGGCAATTGCCATGGACACAATGGCGTGGGAAGAGGACATCTTGATGCTGACTGATTTTCATTGGTTACGCCCGCTGTGGCTGCTCCTGCTGCCACTGATGAGTTTATTATGTTATCTCACATGGCGTTTTCGCCTTGAGCAAAGTCCTTGGCAGCATTTGTTGGCCCCCCATCTGCAACAAACGTTGATGACCACTGAAGCGAACACCAAACAGCACAAACCATTTATGGTGGCATGGCTGGCGTTAATGCTATTGGGTATTGCCGCAGCAGGCCCGAGCGTCAACAAGTTGCCACAGCCGGCTTTTCAGCTACAACGAGCGACCGTGTTGGTGCTCGATATGTCACTCTCGATGTTGGCCACCGATGTCAAACCCGACCGAATGACCCAAGCGAAGTTTAAAGCGCTCGATTTTGCCACTCAGCTGCACGAAGGAGAATTGGCCCTGTTAACCTTTGCCGGTGATGCGTATGTGATTTCACCGCTGACGCCGGATCACAACAACATTAAATTGCTACTACCAGATTTAAAACCGGAAATCATGCCGGTGCAAGGTTCAGATGTCCAAAGCGCGTTAACGCTTGCCGCCCAGCTGTTAACCCAAGCCGGCTACCCCAAAGGCGATATTATTTTAGTGACCGACGGCTTTTCAACCGAGCATTTCATGCAGTTACGCCCCATGTTGGATGGCTTTGCACATCGCATCTCGGTACTTGCCGTTGGTACCGCCGATGGTGCGCCGATCAAATTAAGCAGTGGCGAGCTGTTAAAAGATCGCCGTGGTAGCATCGTGATTCCCAAAGTGCCGTTCACGCAATTAAAAGAGCTCGCTACGCTGACTGGGGGTGTGTTTGTGAACAACAGTTTTGACATGACAGACGTCAAAACGCTGTTAGCGCAATCGCCGCTGCAGCTTGCCGATCAAACGTCCACCGACAGCAAGTTGACCGGCGATGAGTGGCAAGATGCCGGAGTGTATGTCTGTTGGTTATTGCTGCCACTGGCCTTGTGGCTCGGTAAACGTACCGCAATCATGGTATTACCACTATTGCTATTAATGCCACCGCCGACACAGGCATTAGACTGGCAGGATTTGCTAAAAAGCCGCCAGCAACAGGCGCAACAAGCTTATCAACAAAAAGATTATCAAAAAGCCATCGAAAAATTTGAACCCCCGCTATGGCAAGGCAATGCAGCGTATCGCGCGGGTGACTTTGCCGCTGCAGAACAGTTTTACCAAAAAGATTCAAGCAGTAACGGCTTATTTAATCTTGGTAACAGTCTGATGCAGCAGCAGAAATATCAGCAAGCACTTGATGCTTATCAGCAAGCAGCCAGTCAACAGCCCGATTTAGCAGGCGTGCAACAGAATATTGCACTGGCACAGCAATTGTTAGCACAGCAGCAAGAGCAACAACAAAATCAAAATGGCAAAGACGGCCAACCGCAAAAAGATGGCGATAAGCAACAGTCCGCTGAGCAACAAGCCAAAGATAAATCCGATCAATCGTCCGCCAGTGATGCCGACAGTGATCAACAACAAAGCGAACAAAATGCCAACGATCAACAAGGCAATTCAGCGCAAAATGGTGATCAGCAAAACAACGAACCATCAGACGCGAACGAGCAAGCTGATGCTGACCAAAAAGAAGCAGAGGAAAAAAATGCCGCTGCACAGCAGCAAAAAATGAACGAAGCAGCGCCAGAAGAAAATACTGAACCATCAGCCCAACAAAAAGCCATTACCGAAGCCTGGCCAAATGCCACGCCCGAGCAAAGTCAACAATTAGATGGCCTGATGCGAAAGGTGCAGGACGATCCCTCGTTATTGCTGCGAAACAAAATGCTGCAGGAATATCAGAAACGTCGGCAGCAACGCTTACCCAAAGGAGCACAAGAAGAATGGTAGTTTTTTTCGGCAGCC
>JBBKWN010000179.1:0-5844 GCA_037968955.1 Rheinheimera sp.
CAATGGAATAAACTGTGTTCAGTGATCGGAAAAAACGAAATAGAGCTTGTAAAACTAACCGCTGCAGATAGCTGCTGTCCGTATGCGCATAGATTTACAAAAGCTGTGACAAAAATGTGCACCAACAGCGGTCGGATCTCGTATGCTGAAGTCACATAACCACAGTACTGCAAGAGATTGATGAATGAGCATGGATTGTCGTGATTTTTTGGATGTTAAACAGTATGAGTTTTTGATGAACTGGTTTATGCGTCGACAACAAGAAGAGGGTTTAGCCACTCTTAATGAGCCATTGTCGTATGACGGCGATAGTCAATATGATCGCTTAGCGGCGCAGTTGATAGCGCAGGCTAACATCGCATATCTTGAACAGTTTCATCAGCCGGCACCCGCAATCGTGTTTACTAACTTATTTCATTTGGCGGAGTTGGAATTGCAAGGACGGCGTAGCCTGAAAGTTAAAGCAGTAAAAACGCTGCAATAATTTGGGCAGAGGCAGAGGCTGTGGTTTGAACGCCAGCGCCACAGCTAGCTGCGAAACTAGCGAGCAGCGGTGACTGATGAGTGCTCTGGCGGATGGCATAGCGGTGTTAATGTTGTGGCGGCAGTCGCTTTAACGCATCGGTCAGCATCGGCAAATCTAATTTTTGCTCTAGTCGAACCAAAGTACCCGCAGACCACACGCTGTAACTGCCGTCTTCATTGACGACCAACATTTTATCTTTGCGAAAACTATACAGCTGATTATTCAATAAGTTGAGTTTGGCTTGTGTCACCGGTCGTAACAAGTTGTCGCCCACCCATGATTGCTGGTTCACACAACCTGCACCTTCCAACACGGTAGGCAGTAGGTCTAAATGCTGCGTGACTTCGTTGATCTGTTGTTGATGTAGCGCTGGCCAACGGTACCAAACAGCCGTTTGACCTAGTGCAAATTGTCCGGTTTTGGCATGTAGCTGGACCACCAAATGCAATGCTTCTGGCTGTGCACTTAACATGGTACGAAGGGGACTGGCATCATCCAGTAAATGCAGCTGGACTGCTGCTTGATTGTTTTCTATCTGTTGACTTATCCAAGGCAGCCGTTGTTGCCAGAGCGAGGAGGCCGTCATCGCAAAAAAATCAGTGGGTAATTGGCTTATCCAAAGTGGTGCTTGATGTTGATCCTGTGCTGCGACGTCAGCATACAGCAAGTTGGCAATAGCGCTTGTTGCTGAGACTGGCGCCATATGTTGTGGTAAGCGGCGCCAACCGTCGCCAGGCAGTTGTGCTGCCAAAGTGTTAGCTGGCTGCGCGATAACCCACAAATGCAGAGGCTTGTTGTGCATGTGTGCAGGGCATTGCAAGGTAATCATGGCTGCTTTGGTTGACTTTGCTTGCAGCCAGCCTGGGTTTTGTGAAGAAGGTAACTGTACCGGATCGAGTAATTGATAGCGTACCAACATGGTGCGAGCGGTGGCTGGGTAGGTCAATGGTAAGATATTATCCTGGCGGATAATATCTTCGTGTTGACTGGCATCGCCCCATATATGTAATAAATGGCTGCCCATAAAACAGCTGAGTAACAGCACCAAGGCTGGTTTACCGACACCCGAGTGGCTCAGCCGAGCAATCTTTTTCCAGCAATAATTACTGATCACTAATTGCACTATCGCCAACAGCGCTGCCACGGCAGTGGTAATCAGTACAAAATTTCGCAGATTGGTGACCACTTGCTGGCGCAACAAATCTAATGTTTGTTCATAGGAGGCACTACCGGCGTGATAACCAAGGTTATGATAAACATAGGCATCAAAAATCAGGGCGACTAAACCACAAGTTGCCAGCAGCGCGGCAATGCCACGCACATGGCGTTGATAAGGAAAAATGAGACTGACCGGGAAAATGGTGATAATAAAAAACAAAAAACATAAAAATGCGGTGTGACCTACCCAATTCAGTAGCAGATACACCCAACCGACTGCGGACACCGGCAGTGGATCGGCAAGAAAATAACTACCAGTCACCAGCAGTGCTAGAAGCACATTAAAAAATGTAAACCAGTGGCCCCAGCGTAATAACCGGTCAATTTTATTGACGAGTGACAGGTTCTGCTCGAGCACCATAACGTGTTAGTGCGCCTTGCTGTTGACAGCGTCTTGTAACGCTTGGCTAAAGTGTTTGGCAACTTCAGCTTGTTGTGCTGCTGGCACATTGGTTTTCAGAATATGACTGATGGTATTTCCCAAACACATTAAGCTAAGTTCAGTGGTAGCGTTTTGCTGCCGTAAGGTTTCCAACAAAATGTTGACGAGGGTTTCGATTTGCTGGTTGGAATACTTGGATTGGATCGGCATGAATTACTCTGAAATTAACTGAATGAAACAGGTAGAATATTAACAGATAACCATTTAAACAGGAAAACTTATGTCTGTCGACGTGCATCTGCTGGCGATTAATTTTATCGAAGCCAATGAATCTGCTCAATTAACCGCCCATTTTCGTCAGGAGCTGGTTCCCGTTAGCGCACAAGTCTCGGAACTGATTGAACAGTTGCATCTTGCGTATAACGGCAAGCCCGCCAAAGGTTATGCTGCTTTTAGTGCTGCAAAAAGCCCCGACTTTTGTGATGCTATCGCCAACTGGCAAGCACAGGAATTAAGTTTTGTCAGTTTAGCCGAGCTAGCGACCGGTCAGCTGGTGGTTGAATTGACCAAGCATCAGATCCCGGAAACGGGTTATTTTATGCTGTGTCATTACCGCTATCTGGCAAATGAATATCTGCTGATTGCGTTGTTGGGCAGTAAAGAACACTTTTCCGTGTCATCCGATTTACAGCTAAGTAGCGCCAAACATCTCGATATCGCTCGGCTGCAGCTGGCAGCACGGCTTGATCTGACCGAATATCAGGTTGCCAGCGAGCAGGGTAAATATATCAGCTTTATTCGCGGCCGCGCTGGGCGTAAAGTTGCTGACTTTTTTCTCGATTTTTTAGGCTGTGAAGAAGGTGTGGACGCCAAAGCCAGCAGTAAAATGGTGCTGGCATCGGTAGAAGAGTATTTGGCCGAAGGGCAGTACGATGCTGCCGAAAAGCATGACGTGCGTAAACAGGTCTATCAGTACTGTGAAGAGCGTACCAAACAAGGCCAAGATGTGATGCTCAGTGAGCTGTCCGCGACGGTCGACAGCTCTGATGATAATGCATTTGCCCGTTATTGTGCCGAGCGCGCATTACCGGTGGCAGAACAATTTCCGGTGGATGTGAAGGAGTTAAAATCACTGGTGAAATTTTCAGGTTCAGGCGCAGGTCTGAGCTTGAGCTTTGAACAAAAATTACTTGGTGATCGGCTGCAGTACGACGCTGAACGCGACATTTTGATCATTAAAGGCACACCACCGAACTTACGGGATCAACTGCAAAAATTTGTTCGTGGTTATTCCAGTTTTGATCGCAATGCCGACGACAGCTAATCGTTGTTAACCGCCGAGCCGGGCGCGGCGTCAGGGGCCGAGTTTGGCAGGTGCTCGGCGTTAAGTTGGTCAGTATCGCCTACGTGCTGATCGACTTTCGCCACGGGTGTCGTAGTTAACGGCAGTGCGCTGGTGGCTGCCGCTTGGCTTATTCCTTGGTCTGCGGCGATGGTTGCCGAGGTTTTAGCGTTATTGTTTTTCAGCGGCATCGGTTTACTGCCAAAACGTAATAACGCGATATTGGCGAAGACTACGCCTATCACCAGTAATAAAATTAAGATAAAACTCAGGCTCATTTTCGGCTGTCGCAAATAGTGGACACATATCGCTCAAAGATGACCGGTAATTGCTGCTGGATCAAGGCCTGTTCCGGTAAATCCGCACTTTTGATGGCCTGTTGCAACATCGCGAGTGAAAACTGTTGCTGATAGACCTTGGCTAGCGGTTGATAACTCAGATGCCAGGGTTCGGCGGCGACTCCGCCCCGATACTGGCGATAGGGTAAAAAAAAGCCAAATTGAATGGCATGTACCGCGAGCCAACGACACATGGGGGCAAAAGGGCCGTCGGCCTGATACTCGTGTTCGAGCAATTGTACTTGATAGTTTTTGGGCACTGCGCCAGCATCAAAGACGTCTAAATCAGTACCCCAATGATGGCGGCTAGCACCTGGCAGCGCCGAATACAGCAGCACGGCTTCCAGTTTGGCAAAACCTTGTAATTTATTTAGGTCAACCCGCTGTTGCTTCGAATCATAGACCGGTCGTAAGCCGCTAAGTTTTGCCCGCCAGATCGCGGCTTGTCGCTCAAAACTGCGATAGCCGGACACCAACTGAATATTCAGCCCGTCTTTTAAGGCGGCCTTTTGTAGCTGTTGCAATGCCGCCGCTGTTTGCATCTCCAGTTGAACGGCACCTACGTCCGTCAGCGCCGGTGCTTGACGCCCGGTAAGCAGCAACGAGTTAGCCATCACGTCAGCATCTGCGCCAAAATCGCTTCATACATGTCGGTGAGCAGCTCCAGATCCGCCACTTTCACGCATTCGTTAATTTTATGAATGGTGCCGTTACAAGGCCCTAATTCCAGGACTTGCGCGCCAGTTGGTGCGATAAAACGACCATCTGATGTGCCACCCGTGGTTTCAAGCGACGGCGTATAACCGCAGGTTTGTACAACGGCCTTTACCGCGGCGGCGACTAACGAGCCGCTGTCGGTTAAAAATGGCAGGCCGTTGAGAACCCAGTCCAGCTGATAGTGCAGCTGATGTTGATCTAAGATGGCAAACACCCGATGTTGCAACTGTTCGGCGGTGACTTCAGTGCTGTAACGAAAATTAAACACCAGCGTCAGTTCACCAGGCACAACATTGGTGGCACCAGTGCCAGCATGGATATTGGAAATTTGAAAGCTGGTTGCTGGGAAAAAGTCATTGCCGTGATCCCAGATTTCCTGACTGAGTGCCGCTAACGCTGGAGCAGCTCGATGAATGGGGTTGTCCACCAAATGAGGATAGGCGACATGGCCTTGCACACCCCTAATGGTCAAATAACCTGTTAGCGAGCCGCGGCGGCCATTTTTAATGACATCACCCACCTGATGTGTGCTTGACGGTTCACCCACTAAGCACCAACGAATTTTTTCTTGCCGTGCTTCGAGCACTTCAATCACTCTTTTGGTGCCGTTAATAAATGGCCCTTCTTCATCTGAGGTGATTAAAAATGCAATATCGCCGGTGAGCGCGGGATTTTTCAGCAAAAACCGTTCAGTAGCGACAATCATCGCTGCCAGTGAGCCCTTCATATCTGCCGTGCCACGGCCGTACATCATGCCGTCGATGATGGTCGGTTCAAAGGGCGGGGTGTGCCATTGCTCGACGGGGCCTGTGGGTACCACGTCGGTGTGGCCGGCAAAACAAAACAAAGGTTTTCCCTGACCACGGCGTGCCCAAAGATTTAACGTATCCTCAAAAAACATCGATTCAATATCAAAACCAAGCGGCCGTAGCCGGTCGGCCATCAATTGCTGACAGCCTTCATCAGCCGGTGTAACGGACGCGCGTCGGATCAGTTGTTGGGTCAGTTCAACCACGGGACTCAATGGCGCCGTGCTGTCTGGTGAAAGGGGTTGTGCAATGAAGTCGCTCATCATGAACTCTTAAATAATTGCTGATAGTGTTGTTGACTAAAGCCAAGATGAAGCTGGCCATCGATATCCAATACCGGACGTTTAATTAAAGCCGGCTGTGCCAGCATCAGTTGGATGGCTTTGGCTTGGTCAAGATCTACTTTGGCTTGTTCTGGCAGCGCGCGATAGGTGGTGCCACGGGTATTGAGCAGCAATTTCCAATCGAGTTGTTGGCAAAAGTGCATCAATAATGCGGGCTCCAGCCCATCA
>JBBKWN010000180.1:0-28442 GCA_037968955.1 Rheinheimera sp.
GCGTTGGGTGTGGTTACAACAAAGCACTGAAACGCCGGACCCGAATTTTCGCCAATTAAAAGTGAGTGTCAGTCCGGCCGAAGATCCGGCTCGTGTCCTCTACAGTTTGCAAACTTTTGTGGGTAAAGCGGATGAATAGCCGTGGTTTTACCTTTATTGAAATGTTATTGGCGTCCGCTATTTTTGCCTTGATTGGCTTAGCGTCAGTCGCGGTGCTGGACAGCGTGACCCGCAGTGACACAGCGTCGCAACAAGCGATGCAACGCTTGCAGCGCCTGCAACAAGCCATGATGATCCTTGACCGTGATCTGTGGCAAATATCGCCGCGGCACATTCGAGTCAGCGGTGAAGCGCCGAATAAAGTAACCTTAGCCGGCGCGCAGAACTGGTTGGAAAGTGATGATGATGGTTTGTCGTTCAGTCATGCTGGCTGGACCAATCCGGGGATGATTTTACCCCGCAGTGAAGTGCAGTTGGTGGGGTACCGGCTCAAAGAAAATAAGCTCGAACGGATGTTTTATTTGTATCCGGATGCCGTCACCGGCACCACACCGAAAATCCAAGTGTTACTCGAAGATATCGACAGCTTCAAGGTGCGCTACCTCGACGCCGAAGGCGTGTGGCAGGAGAGTTGGGATCAAGCCGCTTTGCCGGTGGCGCTCAAAGTGCAATTGAGCCAGCAAAATGCCGGCGACGTCGAACGGGTATATGGTATGCCGGAGGGGCTGACAAAATGACCATCGGCCATGCGATAGACACCAAGCAAGCTCGCATTCAACACCGCGCAGACTTTGGGGCGTTTGACGGCAACACGCTGTTAGACGCGCCACGAAGGCGGCATAAAACCCAGCAAGGCGTTGCGCTAATCGCCGTGTTAATGATTGTCGCGCTGGTGGTGGTGATTGCAGTCAGTATGAGTGGCCGACTACAGCTACAACTGCAACGGCAGCTTAATTTGCAAGATCGCCAGCAAGCGTTATGGCTGGCATTGGGCGCGGAGGAGTTTTCGAAAAACTTACTGAAGCGAACCGCAGTTGGCAAGGATACCGTGAATCTGGCCCAAGAATGGGCGGCGCAAGGCGCGACGTTTCCGGTGGAGCAAGGCACGATTAGTGGCAAAATTACCGATCTGCAAAGTTGTTTTAATTTAAATGCGCTGCAAAAGCCGCAAGATCCACTGAAAAACACTAACGCTGGTGATGCAAATACCGATCAGGATCAGCAACAAGCAGCGCCCGAAAAAAAACCGCGAACGGCGCAAGCCAGTGCCAACGGTGTGTTGCCACCAACTCCGGCGCAACAAGGTTTTCAGCGTTTATTGGAACAGTCTGCTAGTGAGTTGTCGATGCCGGCTGAATATTTGGTGGCGCGGTTGACCGATTGGCTGGATGTGGACAACACCTTGCAAAGTGCCGGGGGCGCCGAAGAAAATGACTATGCGGCGCTCGAGTTTCCTTATTACACTGCCAATAGCTTGATGGTGAGCAAATCGGAGCTGCGGGTGTTGTTGGATATGACCGCCGCCGATTATGCCTTGGTGGCGCCTTTGGTTTGTGTGATCCCGCAGCAACATGTGTTGCAGCTCAATGTAAACACTATCAGCGAAGCGCAAGCACCCATTTTGGCGGGGTTAATTCCCGGATTGTCGCAGGACGAAGCGCGGTCGTTAATCGCTGGGCGGCCAGAAAAAGGTTTTGACAATCTTGAACAGTTTTTTGCCAGTAGCCAGCTCATTGGCTTAGCGCTGAGCAATGAAAGTAAGACGTTATTCAGTGTGACTTCCAATTATTTTCAGGCGGAGCTGACGGTACAGTTGGCGGACAGTAGTTTTAAATTGACCTCGGTATTAAAAGTTAATGACAATAAAGTACAAGTGGTCGCTCGGCGCTTTGGAGGCCAAGGGTGAATGAACAACTAATTATCAGGCTGGGTAGTGTTGTGACGCAGCCGGTGCAGTGGCTGGTCTGGTCATCACTGAGCGAAGAAGTGATTGCGTCCGGACAGTTAGCGCAGGCGAGTGAACTGCCGCAACTGGCACAGCGGCTTGGTCAGCGACCTGTTGTGGCGTTGGTGCCTGCTTGTGACGTAGTGCTCAAAACCGTGCTGTTGCCCGGTAAGCCGACGCGGCAGTTATTACAAGCGCTGCCCTTTATGCTGGAGGAAGATCAAGCCGAAGATATTGAGCAGTTGCTGATTGTCCAAGGCAAGGCGCTGGTGGAGGGCAATCAACATCAGCAGCAAGTCGCGGTGGTGCGACGCTCGGTGCTGGAGTCTTGGTTAGGCTGGCTGCAGGATGCTGGTTTTAGCGTGCAAAAAATGCTACCGGACGCTTTATTATTGCCTGATTTGCCAGCACAGGCCGTCGCCATTGAATGTGGCGAACAGTGGTTATTGCGCCAAGGCCCTTGGCAAGTCAGTTGTATTGATTCGAGTTGGTGGTCGGAATATCTGGCGCTGTTGGCATTGCCTTCGGTGTTAAGTTACAGCCCGTGGCCGGAACATATTCTGCAACCACATCAACTGGCGCCGGCAGAATTGCCGCTGGCATTATTGGCTCGCCAGCTTCCGGTGCAAAGTTTTAATTTACTGCAAGGCGACTATGCGCCAAAACGGCCGCAGAATAAACATTGGCAACAGTGGCGCTTGAGTGCAAGCCTGGCCGGTATTTGTTTGTTGGTCTATTTGCTGAGCGTTGGGCTTGAAGCGTGGCAATTTCAACGCCAAGCCACGATTGCAAATGCCGAAGCTATGTCGCTGTATAAAAGTAAATATCCGAATGAGCGGGTGTTTAACCTCAAACAAAATGTCAGTCGCAAACTGGCCGCCAGCGGCGGTGGCGATCCAAATCAAAGTCTGGTTGGATTATTATCACAAGTACAGCCACTGCTGGCGCAGCAATCTGGGCTGGTGCTGGACAATCTGCGGTTTGACGGCCGCAAAGCCGAGCTACGTTTTCAGGCCACTGCCGATAGTTTTCAAAGTTTTGAACAGCTAAAAAATGCATTGCAACAGCAAGGCTTTCAGGTGGATCAAGGTGCACTGAGTAACATCAATGGCAAAGTACAAGGCACCATCACGCTGCGGGGCAAAGCATGAAACAATTCAGACTATGGTGGGTTTCTTTACAGCCGCGTGAGCAGCGCTTGGTCAGTGTTGGCGGTGTTGCGTTAATAATTGGTGCTTTTTACTGGTTGTTATGGCAACCGTTGCATCAAAGCCGTATGACTCAGCAACAGGCGGCAAGCAGCGCCCAAGCACAGCTTATTTGGTTGCAAACCCAAATGCCAAAACTGTCGCAGCAAAGCAATGCGGTACGCACGTCTGCGAGCCTGACGGAAGTAGTGTCGCAAACCTCGCGTAATTTTCAAGTGCAGGTGAGCCGGATGCAGCCGCAAAACGAGCAGCTACAGCTGTCACTAGAAGATTTAGCTTTTGATCAGCTGTTACGTTGGTTACACGAATTGCAGTATCAACATGGCATTCGCTTAGTGCAGTTGGATATCGCGACCGCTGACAAACCAGGCCAGGTGCGCGTGCGCCGAATGTTAATTGAATAATTAAGTTATAAATGCGCGCTGTGTTGCGTTTAGGTAGTCAGATGAAAAAATCAATCTTATGGGGCTGCGGCCTAACAGCCTATGTGCTGTTTGCCGTTGCTTTAGCGCCAGCAAATCTGTGGCTGAAATTATTGCCCTTGCCCGCTGAGGTGAACCTTGGTGCTGTGACCGGCACTTTATGGTCAGGCCAAATTGCCGGTGTGCAGCGAGCACCGTTGTATTTTCCAACGTTAAGCTGGCAGTTACAGCTGGCACCGTTGTGGCGCGGTAAAATTGGCATCACCATGCAAGGTGGTGAGTTGCGAAATACCGAGCTGCCGTATTTGCAACTGGCAGCTGAGCTTGGCGTTGGTACGGTCGCGGTGGGGCCGTCGACACTACGGTTGCCAGTGGCCGGCATTTTGCCGCAACTGCAATTACCGATGCCGGTCGATGCAAGCGGCGCCTTGGTCTTTAATATCCAGCAATTTGCTTTGGGTCAACCTTATTGCAGCGCGCTTGCCGGCAATGCCAGCTGGCAACAAGCGAGGTTTAAAGCGCCAAATGGCTGGATTGATTTGCAGGCTATTCACTCCACCTTGCACTGTGCCGATGGCAACATTAGCCTGCAAACCAGCGATGACAATCCACTTGGTTTATTAGTCAAAGCTGAAGTGCTGGCTGGCAGTTACCGCATCAACGGCAGTTTAAAACCAGCGGCGTCGATGCCAGTGGAGGTACATCAAGCGATGCAGTTTGTGGGTCAGCCTACGCCGGATGGTCGCTTCCCATTAAATTTACAAGGCCAAATTCGTAGCCAATAAAAAAGCGCCAAAAGGCGCTTTTTTATTGGCTGAAAACCGCGGGCGTTTATTGTGCAGCCTTATGTGCAACCTATTGTGCAGCCTATTGTGCAGCCACTCAGACGGTGCTACTGCAGCAGCTAGCCGTTGTTAGCGTGTGCAGCGAATGTCCGCCAACAACACTCCATAGTCAGTGATCGCAGCAAAGTCGGTGATATCGCGCACGGGTTGTTGGCTGTCAGGGTTCGCGACGGCCAATAGATGTCGAATGCCAAAATCGGCGGCGGCTTGTAAGATAGGTAAGCTGTCATCAACAAACAGCGTTCGGCTTGGATCAAAACCCAACCGTTGTTGTAGTTTGTGCCACAGCGCTTGGCTTTCTTTGGTGACGCCAAATTCGTGGGTCGAAATCAGTAAATCAATGTAGTTGCTCAGTTCGGTGCGCTCGATTTTTAACGATAAGCTATCCGGATGAGCGTTCGTGACCAGCACGACTTCGCGGCCGCTATCTTTTAAAGCTTGTAAAAAAGCCGGCACGTCGGCGCGCATGGCAATTTTATGCATCACTTCACGTTTGAGCTCGTTGATTGGTAATTGTAACCGCTTGCCCCAGTAATCCAGGCAATACCATTCCAGCTTACCTTGCAGTACGGCATATTCTGCCTGCAACTGCGCTTTGGCGTCCGCCACACTGATGCCGGTAATTTCGCTCCAGCGGGCAGGTAAATGTTCCAGCCAGAAGTAGTTATCAAAATGCAGGTCCAGCAGCGTGCCGTCCATATCCAGTAAAACAGTGTCAATATCTGCCCAATCCAGCATAGGTTTTTCCGTCTATTCGATTTATAGTAACTATACTCGTCATCCTTGAAGATGCGGGGTTGTTGGTCGCTTTCACTCACCCCAGTCACATAGGATTACTATGCTCCTGGGGATTCGCTCAGTTGCCGCCTATCCGCATCGTCAATGATTTAGGGTATAGACATAAACTCATTCACAAAAACGCATTGTAGCAGAGGCAGTGGCATGGCTGAACGCCAAGGTGACAAACAAAAACCGCAGATTTTGCAGCAAGAGGTGGTTGCGCAAAGCCGGCTGTTTAAAATTGAACAATTAGAATTATTGTTTAGCAACGGCGAGCAGCGCACATTCGAGCGGATGCGTGGTTCAGGCCGCGGTGCAGTGATGGTGGTGGCTTGCCCTGATCCAGAGCATTTTTATCTGATCCGGGAATATAGTGCCGGCACCCATGATTATCAGCTAGGGTTCCCCAAAGGCTTAATCGACCCGGGTGAAGATGCACTTGGTGCCGCCAATCGTGAATTAAAAGAAGAAGCTGGCTTTGGTGCTGATACTTTAGTGCAGTTAAAAGCCGTTGCGCTCGCCCCTGGGTATTTTAATGCTACAATGCAAATTGTGCTTGCAACAGGCTTATTTCCGCAAACATTGCCCGGTGATGAACCTGAGCCACTGGAAGTAGTGCGGTGGCGTTGGCAAGACCTCGACGACTTGTTACTGCAGGCTGATTTTACCGAAGCCCGCAGTATTGCAGCCTTATTTCTGGCAAGAAAGTATCTGGATACCCATCAGGATGTTTTTAAGTAGACTGTTAGAGCCTGTCAAATCCGCAGCCCGGGAAGCCGGTGATATCTTGTGGCAAATGTATCAGAGCGGTGATTATCAACACTGCAACAAAGCTGATGATAGCCCCGTCACGAGTGCTGACTATGCGGCCAATCAAATCATTATCGACCGGCTGTCAGAGTTGACACCGGACATTCCAATTATCTCCGAAGAAAGTACTTTTGTGCCCTTAGCCCAACGCCAGCATTGGCCGCGCTACTGGTTGATTGATCCAATGGACGGTACACAGGAATTTGTTGCCAGAAGTGGTGATTTTGCGGTCAGTATTGCGCTGGTGGAGCATGGTTGGCCAGCACTTGGGGTGATTTTCTGGCCAAAAGAGCAAATCTGTTATTACGCCACCCGTGGCAATGGTGCTTTTAAACAGCAGCGTAACCTGATTAACCATATCAAAGTGCGCCAGCATCAACCGGGTGAAACATTACGAATTGCGGTGAGTCGCCGCCAACCCCTTGAGCGGATCAATGCCCTGTTAGTCGCTGAACAACCGGTCGAGTTTATTCCACTTGGTAGTTGCAGCCTTAAAAGTTGCTTGGTGGCCGAAGGGGGTGCTGATTGTTATTTGCGCCTTGGGCCGACGGGCGAGTGGGATACCGGCGCCGTGCATATTATCGTGGAAGAAGCAGGTGGTAAAATTCTTGATAGTCAGTTTTCACCACTGAGTTATAACCAGCGCGAAAGTTTAGCCAACCCAGACTTTATGGTGATGGGACAATCCGCTGTTGGCTGGCAGTCGTTAATTCTGGCACACCAAGACAATCGTTGATTGGCAGTGGTGTGTGGCAGCTGATACTGCTGCTTATGCGCTTATAGCGACGGTAAACCTTTGGCTGGCGCAGTATGGAAGACCCGAGGTGATTGCTGTAAATCGGCAAGATGGTGCTGCCAGTGCTCGACCGACGCTGGTTTGCCAAAAAAGAACCCTTGTTGCTGATGACAACCGAGTTTTGCTAGAAAACGTTGTTGTAGGTCGTTTTCGACGCCTTCTGCCACCACCGTCAGCTGCAGTGACTTTGCCAGCTGAATGGTGGTGTACAAAATTTTCACCTGCTGTTTGTTGTGCGGGATACCGTTGACAAACAACCGGTCAATTTTGATGGTATCTGCTGGCAAATCCACGAGTTGACTCAACGACGCATGACCCGTACCAAAATCGTCAATCGCGATGCTAAAGCCATATTGGCTTAATGCCCGCAACCGTTTGTGCAGCAATGGTTGTTGGACGGCAATGTGGGTTTCGGTGATTTCTAATTGCAGATATGCGGTGAGCCACGGGTGATCGGCACTGAACGACAATAAACAGGCAAAAAAACTGTCGTCCAATAATTCAGGGCCGGCGAGGTTAATCGCGATCGGATAATACCAACCTTGTTGTTGCCAGTGCGCCAAGGTTTGTACTGTTATGTCTAACACCAATCGACTTAAATCAATGATTAAGCCGTGACATTGTGCTAATTCGATAAAGATATCGGGCGGTACAAAGTGGTGCTGATGTTGCCAGCGACACAACGCTTCGAACGAGCTAATTTTGCCATCACTAAATACCTTGGGTTGTAAAAACACCTGCAAGCTTTTGCTACGAATCGCCTCTTTTAGTGCAACTGCGAGCAAGTAATCTTGTTGTAATCGCAGAGCTTGCTCCGGATCAAATAGCACCACCGGTCGGTTGTTGTCGGCAAGCTCCAGCGCTATTTCGCATTTTTGCAATAATGCTTCCGCCGATGGTTCACCGGCGCTGGCGGTGCAGGCGCCAAGTTGGTACTGCATCACCACGGCACGGCCGTCAACATTTAATTCGGCCGGCAATTGTGCATACAGCATTTCAGCAAGTTTTTGCGGTTGGCTTTGATTAAGTCCGCTCGGCACCAACACCGCAAATTTAACCCCTCGCAGCCGGGAAAAAATAGCATCAGCAGGCATGGCCGCTTTCGCTTTGGCGGCGAATTGTTGTAATACCTGACTGCCAAAGGCATAACCAAATTGTTGATTTAACGTTTTAATATGGCAAAGTCGCACTATTAATAACAATGATAACGGTGCGGTATCGGTCGCAGTGAGGCGGCTGCTAACCAATTGTTCGAAGCTGCGTAAATTGGGCAAACAGGTCAAACGGTCATAGTGTTCCCACAGGCTTTGTTGCTGTTGTGAGGCGGTCAACTGTTGCTGCAACTGGTCGATGGCGCTGATGTCTTGTAATTGCAAAATATGATGGCGCTGGCGGGTGAGCATCATATGCTTTATCAGCAGCTGGAGGGTCGGTTGTTGCCGCAAATGACAGTGGGCGTCGTTATGTAACCAGAACTGCGGTGGTGACGTTTTGCATTGCAAGAGCTGGTTAATATTGGGGTAAGGCTCTTCGGTGAGTGCAAGCAGCTGTTTTGCGCAACTATTCGCCTTGATGATACGGCCATTTTGGCTGCACAGTAACGTGGCTGAGCCATTATTTTCGAATAGTTCCTGATAAAAATCATGGCTTTGCGATATGGTTTTATTAAGCTGTTGTAGTTTGTTGCTATGGCGATTTAACGTGCTGAGAATACGAGCGGTAGCGAGCGGCAAACAAAGATTAAAAAACAAAAACAATAAACCATGTAGATAACTGTGGGCTGCAGGCAGTGTAATATTAATACCGAAGACGTCACCAGGCGCTTCATTGCGTAATAAAAATATAAATGGCACTACATTGACCAGCATACAAAATAAGCTAAACCGAAAGGAAAAAAACATCATGGCGATGGTAGGTAGGGTGTAAACGAAGATAATACCGAGTTTGGCCAGTTCAAAGTTATCAATAAAAAACAGCATGCACAGGCCGGCAGCAACCACCGCGATCAACAAGCCAGCGGCACTGCGAGCAACATAACGACGCGAATAATACAAAACGGTAAATAAGCCGGCATAAAATGCGGCGAGAATGACCAGAACCTGATACGCCCCCAATTGAATGGCAGTCCAGCTGCTGTGCAGCGCAATGGCTAATACCAGCAGTAGCCCTGAGACCACCAAAATCCGCAAGGCACTTTGCCGCCAATGCGCCGGATCGGCATTTTCCAGATCGGCTGGACGCAACAATAAATAACTTTTTAGCCTGCGAAGCACAGGACATCCTTACTACGTTATGACCTGATCGATGAAGCCTTGTACCCTAACAAACGACAGCAGTTGTTGTCCATTTATTAAATGTGAATAAGTATGCATTATTGTGACGATAAAAGAGATTTTTTATAATCACGTTCATTGACTAAATCGACCGATTCGTCTTCTTCCGAATAGCAAATGAGCACACTGCCACTTTGAATTTGCTTCATCACCATGGCGACTTTTTCGGCCAGTGACAGCTCACTATCGCCATAATCGGTGCCTTCGCGTAGCACAAAAGCTTCAATCAGTGCTTGTAGCGTGTCCGGGTTCAGCTGCTGATAGGGGATGAGCATGAGCAATATTCCTTAAGTGTTGTTGTAAAAATGCTGGGATAACAACATCCAGCCAGTAAGTTGGGCGCCACGGTGTGCCGCCATTGATATACCCAACATGACCGCCGTGCTTGGATAATAACAGCTGCAACGGCGGTTGTGGTTGGTTTGGGATGACACTCGCCGCCAAAAATGGGTCATCTTGGGCGTGAATTAGCAAACAGGGCCGAGCAATTTTTGTCAGATAAGGTTTGGCACTGGCTTGCTGGTAATAGTCGTCGGCGCTGGCAAAACCATGTAATGGCGCTGTCAATAAGTCGTCAAACTGGCGGATAGTTCGAAGCTTTTTCAGATCATTAGACGCCAGTGGTAACGGGAAGGGGAAGGGGTGATGTTGAGCGAATTTTCGGTGCATGGTTTGCTTGAGGCGACCGAGCAAATAGCGTTGATAAAACCGGCTGAAACCCTGATCAATCCGATCGGCGCTGGCAGCGAGTTGCAGTGGCGCCGACACCGAAACTGCCGCTTGCAATGGGCATTGCTCGGCTTGCTCGCCGCAGTATTTCATTAATACGTTGCCGCCAAGTGAAAAACCAACCGCTGCCAGCGCCACGTCGGGAAACCGTTGTTGCAACATGTGAATGACCACACCGACATCGGCGGTATCGCCGGAGTGATAAGCGCGTGGCAGCTTATTTGCTTCGCCATGACAACCTCGAAAATGCATCAACACGCAGGCAAAGCCTTGTTGCTGCAGGCTGTACATCATGCCGCGAATATAGTGGCTACGGTAATTACCCTCCAACCCATGCAGCAATAACACCAGCGGGGTTTGCAGATCTGGCGGCAGCGATCCCCAATGCAGCATTAATTCGTCACCATCCGGTAAATCAAATAATTCGGCAGTCAGCGGCAGGTGTAGCTTGGGTGCTAAGTATTTCGCCAAGATAGTTTGTAAATGGCAGTTTTTCAGCCACCAGGCTGGTTTAAACGCTAATAAATCAGTGTTTTTCGTGAAGCTGTCGCTTACTTGCAATTTAGGCATTCCTCATTAACAATGCCCAGTGCGCGCTAAGGGTCACTGGTGTAATCTCGATGGCAAATGGCCATCGTTTCAACGATGTAGAGTCTACAAATGCAAAGACGACAGTTTATCATGCTTGGCTTGGCCGCTGGTGCTACTTTAGCAACCGGTGTCAGCTTGTCGCCGCTGATCACCAAAAATAAAGCGGAGCAGCGCGACGCGGCGACTCTGGTGTTGGATGCTATTTTGCCGGCGTTATTGTTGGGGGCGTTACCGGAAGAACAAAAGGCGCAGCAGTCGGTGCTATTGCAAACCCGTCAGGCGGCACTGGAGTTTCTGCCATTTTTACCGAAGCGCACCCAGCGCGAACTGTCTCAATTGTTTCTTTTATTGTCATCTCAACTGACTCGCCTAGCCCTTACTGGACACATGCTAACGTTAGACGCGCTGAGCATTTCGCAACGACTGCAGCTGTTAGACAGCTGGCGCACCAGTTACCTAGCGTTGTTGCAGCAAGCATTTAACGGCTTAAGGGCATTATTGTTGGGCGCTTATTACGGCCAGCCAATACAGTGGCCAGCCATTAGTTATCAAGCTTTGGAGTTTCGTGCCTATGAATGATCCAATCAAACAAGGGCTGGCCAGTGGTTGGAAACATCTGGATGCAGCCACTTTCAGTGAGGATCAGCATTTTACCGCCGACGTAGTTATTATCGGCACTGGTGCTGGCGGCGGCATGGCGGCGGAAATTCTGACCCAAGCTGGGTTGGAAGTATTGATGTTAGAGCATGGCGCGTTGCACAGTAGCAGCGATTTTCGCCAGCAGGAACGCTGGGCATATCCACATTTGTATCAGGATGGTGCGGCGCGTAAAACCAAAGATCAGGCGATAGCTATTCTACAAGGGCGAACCGTCGGTGGTTCGACGACTGTGAACTGGACCACATCCATCCGCACACCAAAGCCGACTCTGGATTATTGGCGCAGTGAATTTGGTTTGGATTTTAGCGCTGAACATAGTTTGGACCCCTATTTTGCCAAAGCTGCCGGTCGGTTACATATCTCCGAATGGCAAGTGCCACCCAATGCCAATAATGAAATGTTGCGGCGAGGCTGCCAACAGCTCGGCTGGCAACATACCGTGATCGAGCGCAATGTGCACGGTTGTGCCAATTTGGGTTATTGCGGCATGGGGTGCCCGCTCAATGCGAAGCAGTCGATGTTGGTCACCACCATTCCGGCGGCCTTGGAAGGCGGCGCCACCTTAATCAGTAAAATATCGGCCCGGCAACTGTTGTGGCGAGGTGATCAGGTCACGGGTTTGCTGGCGGTGCCGGTCGATAGTGCTTATCAGCCGGACTATCGACTGAAAATTAGCATCACCGCTAAGCATTACATTGTCGCTGGCGGCGCCATTAATTCACCCGCCTTGTTGTTACGGTCAACAGTGCCGGACCCGTCAGGACGTTTAGGCAAGCACACGTATTTACACCCAAGTGTCATTTCAGGTGCTTTGTTTAATGAGCCCATTCAAGGTCATATGGGGGCGCCACAGTCTATTTATTCCGATCAGTTTGTCTGGCCCGCCACGGCCGAAATGGGTTTTAAACTAGAAGTACCGCCGGTGCATCCGGTGTTGATGGCGTCGACTTTAACCGGTATGGCGCAATTTCATGCCGATATGATGCGCCAGTTTAATCAGTTGCAGGTGATGATTGCCTTGCTGCGTGATGGTTTTGACCCGCAAGCCCAAGGCGGTCAAGTGCAGCTCGACAGTGACGGCGAGGCCGAGCTTGATTATCCACTGACGGATTATGTCTGGCGGGGCGTGCAAAAAGCGTATCTGGCCATGGCCGAACTGCAGTTTGCAGCGGGAGCGCGCGCAGTGGTACCTGTGCATCAGGATGCGGTGTTATATCACAGTTGGCAGCAGGCTAAAGTGGCCATCCACAACTTGCCGCTGGCACGCTACCGAGCAGCGCTTGCATCAGCCCATGTGATGGGGGGCTGTAATATGGCCGCCCATGCGGCAAAAGGTGTGGTCGATAGTTACGGCAATCATCATCAATTGGCCAATTTATCGGTATTTGATGGCTCGGTATTACCAACCAGTCTGGGCGCGAATCCACAGCTGACGTTGTACGGCCTGATTTGGCGCAACAGTCAGGCGCTGGTGGCCCGACTGGTGGGTTAAGTGTTGTTGTGATTAATTAACCTGATCGTGGCCAATTTTGTACATAAAGTACACGGCGTAAAACAGGCACAAGCCAATCACGATGGCGAGGCCAGTAAAAGAAATAAAAATGACCGGGTCGTTGGTAAATTGTTGCCATAGGTTCATGCTGGTTGCCTCCGCTAAAATCATTAAGCACAGTGTAGAAGGGCAATAAAAGTTAGATCCTGACTTGGATCAAGTTTTACGCATGCTAGATGGCGACAGTAGCGGCGACTTGATCCAGATCAAGGATCTGCTGCTGCAGCGGCTTCGGCGCAATGTGCAGTTGCTGCAAATAAAGCGCTATTAACGAGGTTTTATGCCTATTCGGATACAGCGGTAGTTGCTGCAAACAGTCGATGAGTTGTTGTTGCTCGAGTTGCTCTGAGCAAAGCTCTGCCTGTAGCAATTGCTGTTTTAACTGAGCTGCCGCGCCAGGTGATAAATGCGCAGGGAGTTGACGGCGTAACTGGCGTAACGGCAGGGTAAATAATTGCTGTTGTGCTTGTAGTGCGTGCTGCAATAAATTGATTTGTTCTGCAGTTAACTTCAGCTGCTGTCGTTGTACGAGCAGCAGCAGCAATAGCAAGTTCACGTTGATGTTCAATGTGTCCTGCCACTGGAGTACCAGCGGTGTTATTTTAGGGTAAACGGCCAACGACCAACGCCAAAACTGCGCCGCGTCCGGCCAGCGAGGGGTGAGAGTGTGATCGTCGGCGTTCATCTTCAACCCGCGTTATTTAGCCAGAATTCACTGGTCTGTTGCTCCAACAATTCTTGGGCCTCGAACCATTGCTCTTCTATTGTAGCCAGCTCAGCTTTAAACTTTGTTTGTTCAGCTAACACCGTGGTCATTTCAGCTTTGCGGCTTTGCTCATATAAAGTGCTGTCGGCCAGTTTTTCTTCCAACGCGGCCAGTTTACTTTCAAGCTGATGTTGCTGTTTTTCCAGTTTTTCAATGTGCTGCTTTGCTACCCGGGTCAGGTTGCGTAACTCCGCTTCCAGCCGTTTTTGATCTTTACGCTGCGCTGCGCCATTGCTGACCGGTTCTGACACGGGTTGTTGCGCCTTGGCATCATTTTGCAGCCATTGGTAATAGTCCGCCAAATCGCCCGGAAATGGCGCTACTTTGCTATGCGCCACTAAATAAAATTCGTCAGTGGTGCTGGCCAACAGATGCCTGTCATGCGACACCACCACAATAGCGCCTTCAAAACCCTGTAACGCCATCACAATTGCTTCGCGCATATCTAAATCGAGATGGTTGGTTGGTTCATCAAGTAACAATAGATTGGGGCGCTGATACACCAGTAGCGCCAACACTAACCGCGCTTTTTCACCACCGGAAAATGGCGCACAAGCAGCTAAGGCTTTATCACCGTGAAAACCAAAACCACCTAAAAAGTCGCGCAGACTTTGTTCGGTCACCGTAGGCGCTAAGCGCACCATATGTTGCAGCGGTGAATCTTCCGGGCGCAAAGTTTCCAGCTGATGCTGGGCAAAATAACCAATACTGACACCATTGGCGTACCAGACGGTGCCACTTTGCGGTTGTAGACTGCCAGATAACATTTTAATCAGCGTTGATTTACCCGCACCGTTGCGGCCGAGCAAGCCAATACGGCTACCGGGTAATAGCTGGAAATTAATTTGCTGCAAAATACTGTGATCGCCATAACCCGCACGTACGTTTTCCATCTTTAGCAGTGGATTGGGTAATGAGCGTGGATCTAAAAACTCAAATTGAAAGGGCGAATCAACATGGGCCGGTGCCAATAAAGTCATGCGTTCCAATGCTTTGACCCGACTTTGCGCTTGTTTAGCTTTGGTCGCTTGGGCACGAAAACGGTCGATAAATTTCTGCAGGTGCGCTACTTGGCGTTGTTGTTTTTCAAAGGTTGATTGATGTTGCGCCATTTGTTCAGCGCGCTGGCGCTCGAACTGGCTGTAGTTACCGCGATACAGCGTCAACTGCTGGTTGTCGATATGGGCGATGTTATCCACTACGGCATCGAGGAAGTCACGGTCATGACTGATCAGTAACATAGTGCCTTCGAAATTGGCGAGATATTTTTCCAGCCAGAGCACGGCATCTAAGTCTAAGTGGTTGGTCGGTTCATCCAACAGCAGTAATTCAGCGCGATGCATTAAAGCGCGGGCAAGATTGAGGCGCATACGCCAGCCGCCGGAAAAGGATTTTACTGCTTGTTGTTGCATCGGGCCGGTAAACCCTAAGCCGTCCAATAAAGTGCCGGCTTTGGCTTCAGCACGATAGCCATCCAGCGCTTCGATTTTCTGGTGCACTGCAATCAAATCAGTGTCTTCGTGCGCCAGTTTGACTTGCTGCAATAACGGATATAAGGCTTCATCGCCTTGTAATACATAATCCATGGCGCTGGCATCAACGGCTGGCGTTTCCTGGGCGACGGTGGCGATGGTCCAGCCCGATGGAATACTCACGCTGCCGGCATCTGCTTGTAGCTTGCCTTGCAGCAGCGCAAATAAAGTCGATTTACCGCAGCCATTGGCGCCGATGATCCCGACTTTTTGCCCCGGAAATACGGTAAGATTGGCTTGTTGCAGCAAACATAAAATGCCGCGGCGCAGTTCGACTTGTTGCAGTTGGATCATTTGTTCTACCACTGGGACTGATTTGGGCTGCTAATGTAATCTTTCAGGCCGTACAAACCAAGAGTTTCGCGGTTTTTTGCACCATAAGAAGGTAAATTTCACCAATGACCACCAGAAAGAAAAAACGTTTTATTGCCGGAGCCAGCTGTCCGAAATGCAAAGCGGTCGACACGATGATGTTGTTTCTGGAGCACAATGTCGAAAAAGTGGAGTGTGTGAGCTGTGGTTATCAGATGGCGCAGCCTGAATCTCAGGTTGAACGAATGGCACGTGAGGCCGAGACGGTGATTGGGGTATTTAAGCCTGAGTAGGCGGTTGTGGTTTATTGTATGAGCCTGTTGTCCAATCCTACCTTCAACTCAGATAGCAGATGAAAAGTACAACAGGCGTTGTCATCGTGATACGTCGCAATCAATAATGTGGTGGGGGTGGCTCTTCATGTGGGCGTAAAATACCGCTATCACCACCTTGCGTGAGTTTTTCGGCCAGTAGTAATACTTGGCGTTGTAATTTTTCGATTCGTTTTTGATGTTCCAATAATTCGTTGTTGAGCTGTTGTAAAGCGTCATCCTGAAACGCCAACCGGCTTTCTAGTTCATACAGCTGGCTCTGCAACTGAATTTCAGTTGGACTAAAGTCATTCATGATTAAATTCCCATTCTTCGGCCTGGCCACTCGAACTTTCGGTCAGGATCCGATTTGGAGCAATAAAAGCGACATCATACACTACTGAACTTGCCGGTCGGGTGCCTTCCGTTGGGCTGACCATAAAATCTTCGACCACTTTACCGGTTTCAATATTCCATATTGTGGCACGACGTGAGGCGGCTCCGGTGAGTAAGTAGCGACCATCATCACTGAAGTGAGCCACGGTAAAGACTCGGCCCCGGCCCATCGCCAGTTGTAGTTTGGGCTGGCCTGTTTTTAAATCCCAGACAGTTGCCTGTTGTTGGCTATCCGCGGTAAAAGCAAATTTACCCGTCAAATCAAGGGCAACTTTGGTCACTCGGGTGGGATGGACAAACGTTTGTATAATCTGACCACTTTGGGTGTCCCACAAGTAGGCTTTTAAATCATTGCCACCAGACAAAGCGTACCGTCCGTTCGGTGACAACGCGACTGAGTTTACTTTTTCGGTATGTCCGAGAAACTCCAGTCGTCGCCCTGACTTTAAAGTGATGTGTTGAACTTTACCGTCGTTTTGACCAATCAACAAATGGTTGCCACCGTCGGAGATCGCAATATCCCGCACTGCTGATTCCGGTAGTGACCAGAAACCAATATTTTTGCCATCACTCATTCGCCACATCGAGAAACTATCGCTGGCGGCGCTTAGTAAAAATGCGCCATCACTGCTAAACGCTAGCTGGCTAATGAAGTTTTCAGTCTGTTGTTGCTGGCTGATGCGATATTTCGCACTGTGATCTTGCAGATCCCAAACCACCACGCCGGAAGTGAGGCTGGATACCGCTGCTAGCTTCGCTTTTGGTGAAATTGCCGCAGCGACAGTGCCAAAAGCTGAATGTTCGGTTTGCAGTAAAGGAGATTTTTGAACTTCTGAGCAGCCAGCCAGCCAAAGGCTGAGAAAAATGCCGAGATATTTCATTCTATGTGTTAACGTCATCAGCACAAATCTGTAGTATAGGCATAGTTAAAGGTTAGTCCTTTATTACTATAACAACACACTTTTGCAGCGAAGTCTGCAGTTTATTGGAGAAACAAATGCGCGTATTGACCAAGGTGTCGCTGATTGCCGCCGCCGTGATTTCATTGTCTGCCTGTCAAAAAGAAGCCGCCGCCCCTGTAGCGCCAGTGTTAGACACAGACGCAGCAAAACAATCTTATGCTATGGGTATTACCGTTGGTAAATATCTGACCAGCGCTGTTGATGAGCATAAAAAATTAGGTTTGCCATTGGCCTCTGACACCATGGTTCGTGGTGTGCAGGATACGTTGGCGGGTAAAGCTGCGTTGACAGACGAAGAAGTGCAAAAGATTATGACGGCGCTGGACGAACAGTTCCGTACTAAACAGGCAGAAGCTGCCAAAGTGAAAGCGGAAGAAGCCATTGCAAAAGGTAAAACTTACCTGGAAGAAAACGCGAAGAAAGCCGGTGTGACCGTGACTGAATCTGGTCTGCAATATGAAGTAGTCACCGCTGCGGATGGTCCAAAGCCAAAAGCTGAAGAAAAAGTTCGTGTAAAATACAAAGGCACATTCATTGACGGTACTGAATTTGACAGCACTGAAAAATCAAATGGCGGCGAGCCAGTTGAGTTTATGCTTAATCAAGTGATCAAAGGCTGGACTGAAGGCGTGCAGTTGATGGGTGTTGGTTCTAAGTTCAAGTTCACTATCCCGGCAGAACTGGGTTACGGCGATCGTGATGTAGGTCCAATTCCAGCAAACAGCACTTTGCTGTTTGAAGTTGAGTTGTTAGGGATTGTCGGCGAAGAAGCTGCTGCACCTGCGGGCGAAGCTGCAAAAAAGTAATCATTGCGACACCTTATAAGACAAAATAAAAAAACCGCCAGCTGGCGGTTTTTTTATCGGTCGGTTTCAAACGTTTTCAAGTTATGCCGATACGATGACATGATTCGCGTACAAAGTTTGGATCAGTTCATCTTCAAAACCGAATCGGTCTTCTAACGCTTGGCCTAATGCCGATAAGTCATGGTCGAAGGTCTTAAAATCATTATCTGCCGAAGGCTCGGCATAGCTATCGTTGAATTCCAGAGCGATATCTGTCGACGCCGAAATTTTTGGGTAAAGAGCATCAGCAAGTGATTTGCTCTCACTGCCGTTAATTTCGCACTGCGACACGATTTTGTCATAAACCTCAAAGTGGCCGGCAGACAAATAATCCAATAACAATTGGCAGAAGCCGAGAATACTGTCTTGCGCGGGTAGTTTTTTGTCCTGCTGTTGCTTGTCAAATGGCGGCAAAGCCGCGAGTTTGCAGTAGGAAACGATCAGTTGTTGCCGCTCTTCCAGCCAATTGTCAATAGCGGTAGAAGAGCCGCCCCATTGTTGTCGTGCGGATTGCAGGCGGGTATACATAACCGTTTCCTTGATAGAGTAAATTCGAGCGTTGTGTCTAATTAAATGAATTCTGTCACAAAGATCAACTAATTTTTCATTGGTCGGGTCAGTAATTGGCTTTATGATACCAACTATCCTCATGACCTTGCATCGATCTATTGCTAATGAAGACTCACAATTTAACCTTAAAACCTGACGACTCCGGATACTGGTTTGTCGTTAATCAAGGCAAACTGCTCCTCATTGGTGAAACCATACAGGTGCCACAGGGTAGATGGCAAGAGTTACAGATCAATCAGCCCGAAATGGTTTGTCTGATTGGTCAATGGCAACAAAAAAACTGTTATTTGGTGGTTTGTAACGACCAGACAGATCCACAATTATGGTTTTCGGCGCGTGATTTGCTGAGTCAGCCTGAAGCCATTTGGTTTGAATTGGCGGCACGTGCTTGTCAGCTAGCGTTGTTTTTGCAAACACATCGTTATTGCGGGCAATGTGGCAATCGCATGCATTTAGTGCATTGGGAATTAGCGATGTCCTGCCATAAATGTGGATTTCGTTGCTACCCACGCATTTCGCCTTGTGTTTTGGTGGCAATTGTTCGCCAGCAGCAAATTTTGTTGGCGCGTTCTAAGCGGCACAAAGCGGGTTTTTTCTCAATTTTGGCAGGGTTCGTGGAGTCAGGTGAAACTTTAGAGCAAGCGGCTGTTCGAGAGGTTAAAGAAGAAGTAGGGATTGATATCACCAACCTGCGTTATGTAGGCAGTCAACCATGGCCTTTTCCACATTCGTTGATGGCGGGTTTTATTGCCGATTACCACAGTGGTGAGATTGTCTGTCAGCCAAACGAAATTGAAGAGGCTGATTGGTTTAGTTTTGATCAATTGCCCGACATTCCACCGGTACAGACGTTATCAGGAACTATGATTGAGCGTGTTCGAATGCTGGTAAAAGCTGAGCAATAGAGCTTGGCATGTCGCGTGAACTACTAGGTATTGGTGGTCGTGGTATAAAATAAAAAAGCCACAAAATGTGGCTTAAGTAGGTGTTGCCGGGTTCGTATATTCGAACTCTTGTTATTGATTTTCTTCACTAGCGCGTCAGTTTTATATCAGATGGTGTTACGTGCTGCAAGATAAAGTTCAAACAAACGGCGATAAAAATTCATTAACCAGCAAACATAGTGTCATAGCAGCTATGCTGTTAAAATAACTCAACATAGCTTAATGGTAGAGCCAAGATGGAATTAAAAAACGATCGTTATCTGCGCGCCCTGTTAAAACAGCCGGTTGACCGCACTCCAATTTGGATGATGCGTCAAGCGGGTCGTCATTTACCTGAGTATCGTGAGTTACGGGCTCAAGCCGGCGATTTTATGTCGTTGTGCAAAAATCCAGAACTTGCTTGTGAAGTCACTTTACAGCCATTACGTCGTTATCCGTTAGACGCGGCAATTTTGTTCAGCGACATTTTAACCATCCCAGATGCCATGGGCATGGGACTCTATTTTGGCGAGGGCGAAGGGCCAAAATTTACTAAGCAACTGAATGATTTCATGGACGTAGTTCAGTTACCTATCCCTGATCCGGAAGTTGAACTGAAATATGTAATGGACGCCGTGCGCACTATTCGGCGCGAATTAAAGGGCGAAGTACCTCTAATCGGTTTCTCCGGCAGCCCATGGACGCTGGCAACTTATATGCTGGAAGGTGGCAGCAGCAAAACATTCTCGAAAATTAAAAAGCTGATGTATAGCGAGCCGGAAGTAGTCCACATCCTTCTCGACAAGTTAGCGCAAAGTGTCATTTTGTATCTGAATGCCCAAATCGCGGCCGGTGTTCAGTCAGTGATGATTTTTGACACATGGGGCGGAGTATTAACGCCCAATGCTTATCGCGAATATTCATTGAGTTACATGCAACAAATTGTCGAAGGGTTGACTCGCCACGCTGACGGTCGTCCGGTACCGGTAACGTTGTTTACCAAAAATGGCGGCTTATGGCTGGAAGATATTGCAAAAACTGGCTGTGATGCGATCGGTATCGACTGGACGATGGATATACGCCTAGCCCGAGCGCGGGTTGGTGATAAAGTCGCGCTGCAAGGGAATATGGACCCAGCGGTTCTACTTGGTTCACCAGAGCGGATCCGGTTAGAAGTGCAAGCAATTTTAGATGGCTACGGCCAGGGATCAGGACATGTCTTTAATCTAGGTCATGGCATCACGCCAGATGTTGATCCGGAACGAGCCCGAGTATTTATTGAAGCAGTACAGTCATTCAGCCGTACTTACCATATTAATACCGATCTGTAAGCCGCTGCTTGTTCTTCAAGCGGTCACATAAACAAAGGCGCATAATGCGCCTTTGTTTATGTGAATAAGGTGACATCTGTTCCGTAAGAACCCGCTACCGGTGGTCGGAAGTTTGTAGCTGGCCTGCGTATTCAGTGAGTAATTCCCGGTAATTATCGGTTACCCAATTTCTATCTTCTGCGGCCTCGATGGCCTGGCGTAACATCGCTTCGCCACGTTGTTGCATTCCTTGTTCAATCAAGGCAATACCGAGGGTCGATAATAATTTTGGATTGTCAGAGTCTTGCTGTAACCCTTGTTCAGCCAGCTGAATCGCTTTTTCGGCACTTCGCAGTTTTGGATTGTCGGACATTGCCAGTAACGAAGCATATTCGACGATAGCCGGGCTATATTTCAACTCTGCCGCCTGCGCCAGATATTTTGCCGCCCGCTCAGCATCAAACTGAATATTGTCACTGTCCAGCAATTGCTGTGCTAACAGGTAACTAGCCTGTGGATTATTGCCGTTTTTTGCGGCGAGGGTCAGCCAGTTAATTGCTTTGTTGTCGTCTTTGTCACAGTGGCTGCCGGTTAAGACACATTGTGCGACAATAAATTGTGCTTGCTGGTTGCCATTGATGGCTGCTTTTAGGTACCAATCTAATGCTTTTTCACCTTTCACCAAATTTGCTTGTGCGATGAGACCATATTTGTACTGATATTCTGCGATCCCTGCATCAGCGGCTGCTTTCACCGCATCGATGTAGGCTTGATGCTCAAGCAGAGATTTGCGTTTTGCGGTTGTTAATTTGCCCGTTATAAATACGTGGGTTTGATAATCAAGCCGGATGGCGTCGCCGTAAGTATTTCTCGGTGGCGTGAAAGTCCATTTATTAATGGCACTGAGTACTTCTCGGTCAATCGAAGACTGCGGAAACGACAACGCCACTTTACTGTTTTCAACTTGGCCATTTTCATTAATATCAAACATCACCACAGCCCAAGCTACAGTGCCGTCAGGTTGGTAATAATCTGGTTTTGGTTGGCGTAAAGGTTTCACCTGTGGGGGTGGCTGGTATATGTTATGTCCTATTGGGTACAACGTGCTTTGTAACGCCACCGCGCCAAAATCTTTACTGATCTCAACATAAGTTTGCTTACCAAGTCGGCGAGACGGGAGTAAGTTTCGCAGCTCGACATACTTTTCAGCGGCGCCTGGTTGTTGAAAGCCTTCGGCTGTCAATGCCCAAGCGTATGCCTGATTGATATCAACTTCAGTACCGTGACCATGATGGTAGCTTTCCGCTAACAGCAATTGGGCGTGGGAATGGCCAAGTTGAGCCAAGGTTGTTAACTGGGGAAAAGCGTGTTGATAATCGTTATTCTGATAGAGTTTTAAGGCTGCGGCAAAATCTGCTTGTGCGCCAGAGCTTAAACCTATTGCCAGCAAATAGCAGCAACAGCGTTTTAGAAACATGCCTGCACTCCTGTGAATATTTTGGTATTTTTTCAGAGTGTACAGCGGTTTATTCGACAAAACAAAACAAAAAAAGCGCATATTTGCGCCATTTCTGTGAACTCATTAACGAATGTTGCGTTTCTAAAACAATCGATTTAAGCCGTTCATCGCGGCGACTCGGTAAGCTTCAGCCATGGTCGGGTAATTAAAGGTAGTATGCACAAAGTATTCGACATTATTGCCACCATTTTCTTGCATCATAATGGCTTGTCCAATATGCACAATCTCTGCCGCGCGCTCGCCAAAACAATGAATGCCAAGTATTTCCTTGGTATCACGATGGAATAACAATTTCAAACTGCCAACACTCGTATTGGCGATTTGCGCTCTGGCTAAATGTTTAAACTGGGCGCGACCAACTTCATACGGAATTCTGGCTGCTGTTAATTGCTGTTCATTTTTGCCGACCGAACTCATTTCTGGAATGGTATAAATGCCAACCGGGATATCTTCAATGAGTTGCGTCGGACAGTCACCATGAATAATGGCATGGCCAGCAATACGGCCCTGATCGTAGGCGGCGCTGGCAAGGCTAGGGTAGCCGATAACATCACCCACCGCGTAAATGTTCTCAATTTCAGTTTGGTATTTGGAATTAACTTTCAACAGCCCTCGGCTGTCAGCTTTAAGGCCTACTGCTGTCAGATTTAACGTATCGGTATTGCCGGTTCGGCCATTGGCGAACAATATACAGTCGGCTTTCATTTTCTTGCCGGATTGCAAATGCAAAATCACGCCATCAGGTAAGCCTTCAATAGATTCAAACTCTTCACCGTGGCGAATGGTGACGCCGGAATTCCAAAAATGATAACTCAGCGCATCAGAAATTTCTGCATCCATAAAGGATAACAGGCGGTCCCTCGTATTGACCAAGTCGACTCTGACGCCAAGACCGCGGAAAATTGATGCGTATTCACAGCCAATGACGCCGGCGCCAAAAATAATGATATGCCTCGGGTCGTTTTGTAGCGACAAAATAGTGTCACTATCGAAAATATGTGGGTGGTTAAAATCTACATTGTCCGGCCGATAGGGCCGAGAACCCGTTGCCAAAACAATAGTTTGCGCGGTAATGAATTGAGCTGGGCCGTTGGCCGGTGTGATTTTAACGGTGTGAGCATCGACAAAGGATGCTTCACCCGCAAACACTTCGACACGGTTTCGATCATAAAAACTGCTGCGCAAACGAACTTGCTTCCGGATCACGCCCGCTGCATGTTTTAGAATTTGTGCGAATGTCAGATTAGACGACTGATTTTCCATTTGAAACAACGGGTTTTCATTGTATTCGATATACCGACTGACCGAATGCCGTAACGCTTTAGAAGGAATTGTGCCCCAATGTGTGCATCCGCCACCAACTTGGTCGTGGCGCTCAATCACGGCAACCGATTTCCCGCTTTTAGCGAGATTCATTGCCGCCCCTTCACCACCAGGGCCTGTGCCGATGATAATGGCATCATATTGGTATTTTTGTTTGGCAGAGGTAGATTTTGCAGGCACAGCAGTTCCCTATTCCGAAGGTTGTATTTCAATGATTGATAATAGCAGTATAATTTCTGGAAGCAGAAGTAGAAAAGGCAACTAACGTTGCCTTTTTCTCAGAGGAATCAATAGTGTGACGCTGTTACGCATATTGTTGGATGAAATTATGCCACTGCTGTTGCTGCTGTTGCCAGTTGGACTTCATTTCCGTGTAGTGTTTGCGGATATCGAAGTCGCTATATTGTTGTAACAACTGAGCCTTACGCTGTTGTAGCTGGTCTTTTCTTTGCTGCAACAGTTGTTTTTGCACTTCGTAATAGGCTTGCATTCGTTCTAGCAGCAAGGCGTATTCATGTTCCATCCGCTGCAATAGCTGTTCAGCGTCCGGTAGGAGCATGGCTTTGGCTTGTGCTCGTTTTAATTGCATTAAGGCTTTTGCTTTGAGGATGCGATCTTCCGGGCAAATTTTTAAATTGTGCGTGAGACCAAACCAAGAACAACTTTTAATCAACCATTTCGTTGGATCAAATTGCCACCAACGGATCCCGTTTCGATAATCATATTCGAAAATATGGTGGAAATTATGGTAACCCTCGCCGTACGTTAGAAAAGCGAGCACGCCGTTGTCGCGAGCGCTATTCTGATCGGTGTACGGCTGATTTCCCCAAATGTGCGCCAGTGAGTTGATGAAAAAAGTAAAATGATGACTTAACACTAATCTCAATACACCGACGCTCAGCAACATGCCAATATAGCTGTCGGTTAGAAAGCCGAGGAATAATGGAATACCAAAATTGGTGGCGATGGTCAGCGCAAGATAGTGTTTGTGCTGCCACATGACTATCCGGTTGTTTTGCAAATCACGGACATTACTGTAATCACTGTAACGCACGCTTTGATATTCACGTAGCATCCAACCAATATGACTAAACCAAAAACCGCGTTTTGCCGAGTAAGGGTCCTTATCATTTTGGTCGACAAACTTATGGTGCACACGATGATCGGAAGACCAATGTAAGGCACTGTTTTGCAGTGCAAAAGCGCCACCTATCGCAAAAAACCATTGTAAAAAAGGGTGCGCTTCGTAGGTTTTGTGCGCCCAAAGCCGGTGGTAACCTGCGGTAATCGACATACCACAATATCCAAGGCATAAAATTGTCGCGGTTATTTCTTGCCAGCTAAACCCGACGGTGACGGCATGGTAGGGAACGGCAATTGCCGCGACCAGGAAGGTGATGCTAAAAATAAGGACGTTAGTCCAGATAATTGGTGGTTTAGTCATTATAGGAACAATTAGCTTACATGTGTAAGCTAATTTTACTTCGCAATTTCATCAGGTCAAGGTATAAAATGTGAATCCTTCAGTACATGGAGCTAATGTGACCAGAGCCCAACAAAAAGAGCGCACCCGTCGCGCCATCATCGATGCGGCTTTTGCGCAGTTAAGTCCGGATAAAGGCTTTTCCAGTTTAAGTTTGCGAGAAGTTGCACGTGAGGCTGGGATTGCGCCGACGTCTTTTTATCGACATTTTGCTGATATGGATGAATTGGGGCTAACGCTGGTTGATGAAGCGGGGTTGATGCTGCGGCAGTTATTACGTCAAGCAAGGCATCGCATCGAAAAAAATGGTAGCGTGATTCGCACTTCAATTGAAACTTTCATGGAGTTTGTGGTTGGGAACAGCAACGTGTTCCGGCTGTTACTACGTGAACGCTCTGGCACATCGGCACCGTTTCGGCGAGCAGTTGCTCGGGAGATTCAACATTTCTGTGTCGAACTTGCTGATTATTTACGAAAAGAAACGGCCTGCCCAGATGAGTTTGCTCAAGTTCAGGCGGAAGCGATGGTGACATTGGTGTTTCATGCTGGCGCTGATGCACTCGACGCGAGCCCAGAATTGCGGTTGCAAATCACCCATCGCACCATTACTCAGCTACGTTGGCTAGCTCACGGTGCGGCAGGTTACGGTCGCCGTCCTAAAGAGTGATTTTTTTGAGCCAAACGCCACATTCAATGTGGTGGGTGTAGGGAAATTGGTCGAATAATGCAAACTGCTGCACATGATGTGTCTTGCATAATGTTTCCAGATTCAGCGCCAACGTTTGCGGGTTGCAGGAAATATAAATAATATCGTCAAAACGACTAACAAGCTGCTCAGTTGCTGGATCCAGACCTGCTCTTGGCGGATCGACCAGAATAGTATTTAAACTCATATCTGCCAGATCGATAGTTTTTAAGATTTGACCTTGCGCAAGCGCGGCACTGACATCCTCAGCGGACATTTGTAAAACCTGCACATTGGCGATGTTGTTCAACGTTATATTATGTTCAGCGCAGCGAATTGAAGACCTGGCAATTTCGGTGGCGACCACTTTGTTAAAATAGGGGGCCAGTGCGAGTGAAAAATTGCCATTACCGCAATAAAGTTCCAATAAATCACCTTGTAACTGTGTTGCGATATCACAGGCCCAACCAAGCATCTGTTGATTCACTTCACCGTTTGGCTGGGTAAAGCTATTTTCGATTTGTTGGTAATGGATCTGCCGGCTTTGGACTTGCAAAGTTTCAATCAAAAAGTCACGGTCTACCAGAATCTTCTGTTTACGGGCACGACCGATGAAATCGACTTTCTGAATAACGGATAGCTCTACTTTTAAAGCGGCCGCCTCAGCTTGCCATTCTGCTGGGATCGGTTTTTTATAGATCAGGCTAACTAACAATTCGCCAGTTAAGCTGGCTAAATAATCCACTTGATACAAACGATTGCGTAATAACGGCCGTTTTTTTAGCGCATCCAGTAGCACCGGCATAAAGTCGGCGATAGTTTTACAGGCGATCGGGAAATAATCTATCCGTTGCTTAGACTTCGTGATCGGGTCAAACATGATATGAAACATGTCATCACCTTCGTGCCAGATCCGAAACTCGGCGCGTAGCCGGTAATGTTCCGCAGTAGATGGATACACTTCGGTCTGATCCACACCAAACGGTTTGAACAGCTGTTGCATTTCACTGACTTTGCTGTCGAGCAACGCCTGATATTGAGTTGGAAAAACCTGACCTAATTGCATCTGAGAGTCTCACGCTAAAAGGCGGCTATTCTATGAGGTTTTCCATAAAGATCCAAATTCACGGTTTTATATAGGCACAGGGTAACAAAATAACTTCGCTCGACGAATTGCTGAATGCACGCGACAGTTCTGGCACAATAGATTGGCAGTCGAATAAAGGATGACAATTAATGCACATTGGGTTTATAGATAGTGGTGTCGGCGGACTGAGTATATATCAGCATGTAAAGGCGCGAGTATCGGCACGCTACACCTATCTGATGGACAATAAGTACTTACCTTATGGCGAGAAATCTGAGCTTTTCATCCAGCAGCGCTTACGTCAACTTTCGGCCTATTTGATTGAGCAGGGTGTTGAGCTAATTGTGATTGCCTGCAATACCGCAACAACCCAGGCTGTGGATTATCTTCGGCAGCATTTTCCAGTCCCTTTTGTTGGGGTTGTTCCGGCAATTAAGCCGGCAGCAATATTCAGTCATGGCAATACGTTTTCAGTACTTGCAACTCCAGCTACTTGTAATAGTAACTATTTGCAGGGGCTCATTCAGCAGTTCGCGCCGGATCAGACCGTGAATAAAGTGGGCAGCAGTGAGTTGGTGCGACTGGCAGAAGATAAGGTGTGGTACCACTCTGATGTACGCCAGCAAGTCGCCGATATTTTAGCAGTAAGTTTAATTCCTACCGATGCTGGTCATATCGTGGTGTTGGGCTGCACTCATTTTCCGTTTTTAGCTTCGGAGATTAAATTAGCCTTATCCGAAGAGACGGTATTATTGGATACAGGCGCGGCAATAGCGACCAGAGTCTCGCAATTGGTTTCAGGTTGGCCTGATGAAATCGAAAGGATTGCTAATACTTTTATTAGCAGTAGAGAATTATCGCCCAGTCAGCTAGAGCGATTGTTGGAACTCGGCTTTGACCAGCATCATTGCTGGCCAATGCCGTTACTTGTTTAAGTCTATTCGTCACCGTCTTCAGAGTCTTGGCGTTCTTTTGCTTCTCTGACTTTTAATGTCCTGCCCTCAAACTCAAAATCGTTTAACTTCTGGATCATCTTGTTGGCATCTTTTGCTGCGACTTCAACAAACCCAAACCCACGGCGGCGACCCGTTTGGCGATCTTTCATCAGACGTACATTAACAACAGCGCCAGATTGCTGGAATAGCTCTCGCACTGCTTCTTCATTTGCACGGTAAGGTAAATTACCTACATATAAAGTGGCGGTATCGCCCGATACTGCCGCGACTGCTGATTTCAGTACTTTTGTTGCCGAGTTGGTCGGCAAAGGTTTGTATTCCATCAGCAGTGGGATAAGAATGCCAGCGATCAATACCCCAATGGCTAGCGCTGCAGCTATTGAGAACAAGCCGGTAGGTAAAAATGTAGAGACGAGATAAACAATAATGGCCAAAGCCAGCGTAAAAGGTAACGAAGTTCGTAAACTAGATGACATAAGCAATTCCTAAATACATGAGAGTGAAAAGAACACTAGGGAAAACCAACTACTATATAGTAGTCAAATTCTATATTAACCAGTCCGCTCAAGTTCGCCAACATATAAAATTGTGAAATTGAGATGGTTTTTGCAGGTATTTTGCTCAGAACGTGCTTTTAATAAGCAGTTGAATCGAAAAGCATAAAAATCTATAAATTCCCGCTTGCGCCATTTAAAAAACGCCCTATAATGCGCCCCATGCCGACGGGGTGGTGCGAAAGCAGCAAGCCGGGTGAGTTTGAAAGAAGTTGAAAAAGTCGATAAAAAGACGCT
>JBBKWN010000181.1:0-4129 GCA_037968955.1 Rheinheimera sp.
GACTCGAACCAACGACCTACGGATTAACAGTCCGCCGCTCTAACCGGCTGAGCTACTGAGGAACTGAAATAACGTGTTGTAAACTACAGTGGCTCCCCAGGTTGGACTCGAACCAACGACCTACGGATTAACAGTCCGCCGCTCTAACCGGCTGAGCTACTGAGGAACTGTGTCTGCAACGGGGCGCAATACTAATGCCACTCTTTGAGGCTGTCAACAGTTTCACCTGCACAAATCGTCCATTCTGATTCACTTGCTGATTGTTTAGTCAAAGTGCGCAAAAAGTGCCTGAATTGGCGGTGGTTTGACTGCTTTTTTGCGGTGGTTGTAAATGTCAATTTACCTGATCTTGCGCAACGTCAACCCCGGTAAGGCTTGCAGAACTTTACTCACAGAATCTGTGGATATCTTTGTGGATGACCGGTGTTGCGCCTGTGTGAAGTCAATACCAATGCGGCCTAGAGCCAGATCAATATCTAAAATGAAAAATATTTATTTGTTTTAATACAGTAGCTTACAAATTTGCGACCAATGGCGGTTGTCCCCTGATGGCAAACTGTTGCTGAGATGGCCGTTCCATGACCATTGTGAACTGTTTTCCAACAAATCGCTGCTGAAATGGCCGAATTTGCGTCATTGAAAAGGTTTTCGACACCATGTCGACCATCAATTTTGCAAAGTCCTGCTTTTTTTGTCATCTAGGCTTGTTGGCGTTTTTTGTAAAAGGTGAATGGAGCTACGGCGTGCTTTTCTCTACAATACGTCACCCTTGCCACAAAGCCTGCGATATGAGCCAAAAAGCTGTAGCAAAAATGACGATGACCCAAGGTGATATTCGCCAGACCTTGGTCCGGATGACGGTACCGATGTTATTTGGCATGATTACCTTGATGTCGTTTAATCTGGTCGATACTTTCTTTATTAGTATGCTCGGTACCAAGGAGCTGGCGGCCGTTAGTTTTACCTTCCCAATTACCTTTACGGTGATAAGCCTTGCCATTGGTCTAAGTATTGGTACTTCGGCGCTTATCGCCAAAGCGCTGGGCAGCGGTGACAGTAGCGCGGCAAAAGCAGATGGACTCGCCGCACTATGGTTGTCTGCCTATCTGGTGATGGCGTTATCGTTGGTTGGCTATCTGTGCATGGATCCGCTGTTCCGTTTGCTCGGGGCAAAAGACGACACCTTGCCGTTTATCCGAGACTATATGAACTGGTGGTTTTTCGGTGCGGTGTTTTTAATTACGCCGATGATTGGAAATGCAGTGCTGCGGGCAGCCGGCGATACCAAAACGCCAAGCTTAATGATGGCCTGTTCTGGATTAGTCAATGCGGTGTTAGATCCAATTTTAATCTTCGGCTGGGGCCCAGTGCCTGCGATGGGAGTTGAGGGGGCAGCCATTGCCAGTCTGATTTCTTGGTCGGTTAGTTTTACCTTAATTCTGTATTTGATTTTGTATCGGCGGCAATTGGTCAATCGAGGCCATCAGCCGCTGTGGGAGTTTATCGCCATTAGCCGCCGGATTTTACACATTGGGTTACCGGCAGCCGGCGCGAATATGTTGACCCCGTTAGCAATGGCCATTCTGACGGCGGTGATGGCAACCTATGGTGCACACGCCGTCGCCGCTTATGGGGTTGGTGCTCGTATAGAAAGTATCGCCAGCCTCGTGGTATTAGCGCTGTCGATGACTTTGCCGCCTTTTGTGAGTCAGAATCTTGGCGCCGGGCAAATGAATCGGGTGCAGGCCGGTTATCAGATGTGCATTCGCTTTGTGCTGGCGTGGCAGTTGGTGGTGTATCTGCTGTTGGCGGCAACGGCGTGGTGGATAGCCTTGTTGTTTTCGTCGGATCCGGCGGTTGTTGGGCTTATCCGCAGTTTTATCTGGATTTTACCGCTTGGTTATGGCTTACAGGGCATCGTCATCTTAACGAACTCGTCTTTTAATGCACTACATTTGCCGATGCGGGCACTGGGCCTTAGTTTGATCCGGTTATTTGTGTTCTATGTGCCGATGGCCTGGGTTGGTGGGCAACTATTTGGCGTGTTAGGCGTATATAGTGGTGCGTTACTGGCCAATGTGCTGATCGCGCTCATTGCCTTCTCCTGGTTTCGCCGTACTTTAGTACAGCTACAAGCCGATCCGTTGCCAGTTAAAGTATAAGGATATAATGATGTCGCGCGATTTTGAATTGCATTCGCCTTACCAACCGGCCGGCGATCAACCGAACGCTATAGCCAAACTCATTGATGGCTTGCAAGCCGGTTTGGCCCATCAAACCCTCCTTGGTGTGACCGGCTCAGGTAAAACTTTTACCATGGCCAACGTGATTGCCGGCGTCAACCGCCCGACGCTGATTATGGCGCATAATAAAACCTTGGCCGCGCAGTTGTATGGCGAGATGAAAGAGTTTTTCCCGCACAATTCGGTGGAATATTTTGTTTCTTATTATGACTACTACCAGCCTGAAGCTTATGTGCCGGCCAGTGACACCTTTATCGAAAAAGATGCGTCAATTAATGAGCACATCGAACAAATGCGTTTATCCGCGACCAAGGCGCTGATGGAACGGCGTGATGTGGTGATTATCGCCTCGGTGTCCGCAATTTATGGTCTGGGCGATCCTGAGTCGTACCTGAAAATGCTGCTGCATCTGAAAGTGGGCGATATTGTTGATCAGCGTTTTATTTTGCGCCGCCTGGCCGAACTGCAATACCAGCGCAATGATATGGCGTTTGAACGTGCCACTTATCGGGTACGTGGTGATGTGATTGATATTTTTCCGGCCGAATCTGACGAGTTAGCGGTGCGGCTGGAATTGTTTGATGAAGAAATCGAACGGATCAGTATTTTTGATCCATTAACCGGTTCGGTGGAGCGGACTGTCACTCGCTACACTATTTATCCAAAAACGCATTACGTCACCCCGCGGGAGAAAATTCTGGAAGCGGTGGAAAAAATAAAAGTTGAATTGGTCAGTCGTCGGGCGCAGTTATTGGCAGACAACAAGTTAATTGAAGAGCAGCGGATTGGCCAGCGTACCCAGTTTGATTTGGAGATGATGGTTGAGCTGGGTTATTGCTCTGGCATTGAAAACTACTCGCGGTATTTATCGGGACGGGCGGATGGCGAGCCACCACCAACCTTGCTCGATTATTTCCCAGCCGACGGTCTGATGTTTATCGATGAATCACACGTCACCATTTCGCAAATTGGTGCCATGTATAAAGGTGACCGCTCCCGCAAAGAAAATTTGGTGAACTACGGTTTTCGTTTGCCTTCCGCGCTCGATAATCGGCCGTTAAAATTTGACGAGTTTGAAGCCATTGCGCCGCAGCGGATTTATGTGTCAGCGACACCGGCAGCTTATGAACTCGACAAATCAGATGGCGAAGTGGTTGAGCAAGTGGTGCGGCCAACGGGTTTGATTGATCCGGTGATTGAGATCCGACCGGTTGGCAGTCAGGTCGATGATTTACTTTCAGAAGCGTATCGCTGCGCCAAACGAGGTGAGCGGGTGTTGGTCACCACACTGACGAAAAAGATGGCTGAAGATTTAACCGATTATTTGTCCGGACATAACGTGAAAGTCCGTTATTTGCATTCGGACATTGATACGGTGGAGCGGGTGGAGATCATTCGTGACTTGCGCCTTGGCATCTTCGATGTGCTGGTGGGGATTAATTTACTGCGCGAGGGTTTGGATATTCCGGAAGTATCGCTGGTTGCCATTCTTGATGCCGACAAAGAGGGTTTTTTGCGCTCGGAGCGCTCGTTAATTCAGACCATCGGCCGAGCGGCACGCAACATCAACGGCAAAGCGATTTTATACGCTGACCGGATCACGGGTTCGATGCAGCGGGCGATGGATGAAACGGACCGCCGCCGCGCCAAGCAAGTGTCATACAATGAACTACATGGCATCACACCGACGCAAATTTCGAAAAAAATCGGTGATGTGATGGATTTGGGTCAAGATGCAAAAAATAACACGCAATTGCCGAAGGTGGCGGAGCAGTTAAAACTGATCAAAGGCAAAACGCCTTATCAAGTGCAAGCTGAAATTAAAAAATTAGAAAATCAAATGTTACAACACGCAAAAAACCTAGAGTTTGAGCAAGCAGCTATGT
>JBBKWN010000182.1:0-53632 GCA_037968955.1 Rheinheimera sp.
GCCACATTTGGGGCAATCACCCTTTACAAATCGATCCGGTAAAAACATCTGTTTTTCTGGGTCAAACAGCTGGCTAATTGTTTTGCGTTTGATGTAACCACCAGCGTCAAGTTTTTGATAAATTTCGCTAGCAAAAACACGGTTTTCTTCGCTGTGGGTACTATGGTAATTATCAAAACCAATTAAAAATTCTTTAAAATCAGCCTGATGCTCAACCGAGGTTTGTGCAATCATTTGCTCTGGGCTGATGCCCAACTGCTGTGCTTTGAGCATGATTGGTGTGCCGTGGGCATCGTCAGCGCAGACGTAATAACAATGATGACCGCGACTTTTCTGGAACCGCGACCAGATATCCGTCTGGATATATTCCAGTAAATGACCTAGGTGGATGGGGCCGTTGGCGTATGGGAGGGCGCTGGTGATCAAAATTTTACGTTGGGTCATCAAAAATGGCTCTGCGTGCATAAATAACTGAAAAGAGATAACAACATGATACAATAACGGCCGTTAAAGCGCACCCCACAGAAGGTGCTGGCGGTGATTTTCTCTGCTGTAAGTTGCAATATGAGCGCCTGAATTTTTGACCCTGCGGAGTTTGATAGATGTTTGGTTGGTGGAAAAATAACACGAAAGTTCAAACGATAGCGGCTGAGCCTAGCTTCAACTCTGATTTGAATCTGACCACCGAGCAGCTCGCACTGATCGAGAACTTTCAAACCGATGAGCTACCAGTGGCCCTTGGCGAGCTCCTACAAAACCTACAATACGATGGCAACACGCTGCAACTGCAATTACCTTTTGCCGCGCAATCGATAGTGCCGTTGTTACTGAGTCAACTACAAGACATTGGTTTTAACGGTCAGCTCGAACTGACTTACATTAACCAATTGCCCGCCACCTTGGGTAATATTAAACAAATTATTCTGATTGCCTCCGGCAAAGGCGGGGTCGGAAAATCAACGACTGCGGTCAATCTGGCAGTGAGCCTAGCGCAAGAAGGTGCAAAAACAGGTTTGTTGGATGCCGATATTTATGGCCCCTCCATTCCAACCATGCTGGGGCTATATGGCGCCAAAGCCACTTCACCTGACGACAAACATTTATTGCCGCAGCATAAATTTGGCATTTTTATGCAATCCATTGGTTTTTTAGTCGACCCAGAAGCAGCATCCGTCTGGCGCGGGCCGATGGCGAGCCAAGCTTTGTTGCAACTTTTAAATGAAACACAATGGCCGGAACTGGATTATCTGGTGGTTGATATGCCACCGGGAACCGGTGATATTCAATTGACACTCGCGCAAAAATTACCGGTTGCCGGCGCGATAGTGGTGACGACACCGCAAGATGTGGCGTTGGCGGATGCCAAAAAAGCCATCAGTATGTTTCATCAGGTAAATATTCCGCTGCTGGGGTTGGTCGAAAACATGAGTTTTTACCAGTGCAGCAGTTGTGGCCAGATAGATGATATTTTCGGAACAAACGGCGGTGTTGAATTAGCCCAGCGCTATCAGCTGCCTGTGCTTGGGCAACTGCCGTTGCTTAAAGCAATTCGTGAGCACAGCGATAACGGCCGGCCGATCGCCTTGGAAAACGACCAAGCAGAACATAAGCAATGTGCTGATATTTATCGGAAAATAGCCAGACAAGTGATCTTCGCTTTATACTGGCGCGGTAAAAAAATTAGCGAACAACAACCAGAAATTATCATGACGGACGATTAACATGAGACTGTGTGACCGCGATATCGAACGTTACCTCGCTGAAGGTAAAATATGCATCGATCCGATGCCAGGCCAAGACATGATTAGCGGCGTCAGTGTCGATATTCGGCTCGGGCATAAATTTAGAAGTTTTACCGCTTATGCCGCGCCTTTTATTGACTTAAGCGGGCCGCGAGAAGAAGTACAGCTGGCGCTGGATTCGGTGATGAGTGACGAGTTGGTGCTGAGCGATGATGAAGCTTTTTATTTACACCCAGGTGAGCTGGCGCTGGCGATCACACTTGAATCTGTCACTTTGCCAGCGGATATTGTCGGCTGGTTAGACGGGCGTTCAAGTCTGGCGCGCCTTGGGCTGATGGTACATGTCACGGCACATCGAATTGACCCTGGTTGGTCGGGTAATATTGTGCTGGAATTTTATAATAGTGGCCGTTTGCCGTTAGCACTGCGTCCTGGCATGAAAATCGGCGCGCTAAATTTTGAAACCATGACGGGCCCTGCAGATCGGCCATACAACAAAAGAACAGATGCCAAATATCAGCAACAAACCGGCGCCGTGGCGAGCCGTATCGGACAAGACGACCAGTCCTAATCGAACGCATGCTGCTGCATATCAAGTTGATAGGTTTCAACACGCGCGACTATAAAAAATGAGCGCGTCAGAAATGAAAAAGCCCATGTAAAACACATGGGCCGAAGCAATAAAGCAAAAATAAAGCACGGTAATTATGCGATAGACTGGCAAATTCGAGCAAGGTTATTTTGTTATTTATTGTTTTTTTCAGCATAACTATCCGATTTATACTCGGATTGGTGTTGCCGTAGCTGCAATCAGCTCTACGGTTTTTTCTTTGTACTGCGGAACCGTCTGCCATGTCACTCATTAATATCGCCCGACTTGTATTGCTTGCTGCTATTTGGGGCGCATCGTTTTTGTTTATTCGAATTTCTGTGCCAGCATTGGGGCCGGCGTTTTTGATGAACGGCCGGGTCTTGTTTGCCGCCTTGTTTTTACTGGTTGTGGCTTTAGTGCTCAATAAACGCTTATTGCTAGGGATGCACTGGCGGCACTATTTAAAACTTGGTTTTATTAATTCTGCATTACCATTTTTGTTATTCGCTTACGCCGCTGGGGTCTTAACCGCTTCATTGTTATCGGTGCTCAACGCGACCGCGCCAATTTGGGGTGCCTTGATTGGTATTTTGTTTTACCGCCAGCCACTGTCAGCAACCGTATTATTTGGTTTGGTGTTGGGAGTCATGGGAGTGGCCATTCTGGTTGGTTTTGATCCGGTTTTGCTAAAACCCGGCGCGTTGCTGGCGGTTGCCGCCGCTGCGGGCGCCGCGGGTTGTTATGGTATTGCAACGCACTACACAAGACGCGCCAAGGCGGTCGAGCCCTTTGCCAACGCCCATGGCAGTATGTGGGGCGCTTTATGTTTTTTACTGCCGATGACTTTACTGTTTCCGCTGCAACAAGCGATCACGCCCGGTGTTGCAGCTGCGGTGCTGGCGCTAGGGATCATTTGTACCGGCGTCGCTTATTTGTTGTATTTTAAGTTGGTACAGGAAGTTGGCGCCACGTCCACCTTAACGGTCACCTTTTTGATCCCCGTGTTTGGCGTGTTATGGGGCGCGTTGTTTCTTGGCGAGCAGGTGGGGTGGCATACATTCCTTGGCTCGTTGACCGTGTTGACCGGTACCTCGTTGGTGACTGGGTTTAATCCTAGAAAATTATGGCAACAACAACGACAAATGCAGGTCAAAGGTGAATAGTGTCGCTCGTCAGTATTCAGAGCCAGTTCAGACAGCCACGCGTATAACCGAAAGTATCACTGGCAATGTTGAACCAGTTCCATCTTTAACAAATGTGTGATGACTGCCGAGGCAGTGAGGAGTGTGGTCGATGAACGGTGTTGGTTTTTCTTTATCCATGGTTAGCCTCAGTCTGACATTGGCGCTTAACACAGCGGCTGTTTTTGCACAAACTACACCTGCAACGGCAACGCCTATTCAGGCAACGCACGCGGCCGTGACGTTCAGTCAGGCTGAACTTGATCAGATGTTGGCGCCGATAGCACTCTATCCGGACACGGTGTTGTCGCATATTCTGATTGCGGCGACATACCCGCTTGAAATTGTCAAAGCCACGCGATGGTTAAGCACGCAAGCGGCGATGACTTCAGAGCAATCGCTCAAAGCTGCCGAAAATGAACCTTGGGATCCGAGCGTACGGGCTTTAGTCGCGTTCCCGCCGTTGTTAACCAAAATGAACAACGAACTGGAATGGACGCAGAAACTGGGTGATGCATTTTTGATCCAAGAAGCCCAACTCATGTCGACTGTGCAGGCGCTCCGTGAGCGTGCTTATGCCGCTGGGCATTTAAAGGATCAGCAACACATCACTGTGCAGCGCCAAGAAAAAATCATCGTGATTGAACCACGCCAACCCGAAGTTGTGTATGTGCCGGTATATGACACAAGGGTGGTCTATGGCAATTGGATGTGGCGCGAATACCCGCCTATTCATTGGCCGTATCCAGATTATTATTCTGGTGGTTCTTATGTGTATTGGGGAGTGGGTGCGCGCGTCTCTTCGGGGTTTTACTTTTCTACATTTTACTGGCCGCAGCGCCAGATTGTGGTGATTAACCATCAGCATCGTCCGGACTATTATTATCGGCCGCGTGACATCGTTTTGCATGAGGAGCGCCGTCATTGGCGGCATGATCCAAAACACCGCCATGGCGTGGTCTATCATCAGGGGTATCAACCCACCCGCGAAATGCAAGGGCAGGGCTATCAGCAGTCCGATTATGCGGAAAAGCGCCGCTGGGCGGCTGAGCAACGCCAGCGCAACAATATCAGTGTGCCGGAAGACCTGCGTATCCGCGAGCAATACCCGGTGCAGCAACAACGTGCAACGATCATGAACAAAACGATCATGAACAAAGAGAGTTCCGGCGTCGATGTTGATCGTGATCAATTACGGCAACATCGCGGTGGCGATAGCGACACTTTGCGGGATGAGCAACGCACCAGCGGCCGTGAAATGAAAGGTCGCATTGATCAAACACTACCGTCCAATACCGATCAGCCAGTGCAAGAGCGCCCAGTCTACCAAGCTCCGACAAAGGTTGAACGGCACGAGCGGCCGGTCTATGAAACGCCAAGGCCCATTGAACGTCAACAGCAACCGGTGTATGAAACGCCAAGGCCTATTGAACGTCAAGAGCAACCGGTGTATGAAACGCCAAGGCCAATTGAACGGCAAGCAGAGCCGATCTACGAAACGCCAAGGCCTATTGAACGTCAACAGCAACCGGTCTATGAAACGCCAAGGCCCATTGAACGGCAAGCGCAGCCGGTGTATGAAGCACCAAGGCCGATTGAACGGCAAGCACAACCGGTGTACGAAACACCAAGGCCGATTGAACGACAAGAACAGCCGGTCTATGAAACGCCAAGGCCGATTGAAAGGCCACAAGCTTCGTATGACGCGCCACGCCAGATGGACCGTCCACAGCGTCAGCATGAAAGTTCGCGCCCAGAACGACAACGTACCGTCGAAAGCCGCCGTTCAATCGATTGATCTTGTTGTGATGACTGCGTTGAGGATGTTAAAAACCACTGCAATGCGGTGGTTTTTTGCATTTAAAGCTGTGTATGCTGATGGCTCGCCATTTTTTAACAGGAGTTCCCATGAAATTATTCGGTTCGTTGTCCTCACCCTTTGTCCGGCGTTTAAGACTGCTGTTAGTCAATCAGCCCTATGAATTTATCAGCCTGAATATCTTTGACGCAGGGGGGCGTGAGACACTGGTACGATATAACCCGACGCGTAAAGTACCGATGTTGCAGGATGGTGAGTTGATTATTTTTGATTCCGGCGTCATTTTTCGTTATTTGTGCCAAAAGCTATCACTGCCGGTGTTGAGCTGGCCGGAAGAAAATCAGCTAACGATGGTGAATGCGGTTAATGATTCACTGGTTGAAATTTTACTATGCCAGCGCAGCGGTTTTGATACCAATAGCGATAAGCTATTTTTTAATTTACAACACGAACGGGTGACAGGCACTTTACAAGTGTTGGAACAAGCGGCGGCTGAAGGACAGTTCGCGGCATGGGACTATCTTGCGATCAGTTTATATAGCTTGCTCGATTGGGCTGAATTTCGCCAGCTTGCTGATTTAACGCCGTATCCTGCGCTGCAATTATTTATGCAAGCTGCCCAAAATCGGCCTGGTGTTGCTCAGACCGATCCGCGCTTAGCTGGGTAGTGACGATCGCATCACTCCCTTTTGCAAAACGGCAGCAGACTTGCTGTTCGAGTCTGCTAGTCCAGCCCAATAAAACCACCGGTTTGATGCGCCCATAACTGTGCATAAATACCGCCAGCGGTAATCAGTTGCTGATGGGTGCCTTCTTCCACGATACGGCCTTGATCCAGCACAATCAGCCGGTCCATAGCGGCAATGGTCGATAGTCGGTGGGCAATGGCAATCACGGTTTTACCGGCCATCAGTGTGTTGAGGCTGTGCTGAATCGCGGCTTCTACTTCTGAATCAAGCGCTGATGTTGCTTCGTCGAGAATGAGGATAGGGGCATTTTTTAACAACACGCGGGCAATGGCAATACGTTGGCGTTGGCCACCGGAAAGTTTAACACCGCGCTCGCCGACCTGCGCAGCTAGCCCTTGATTGCCTTTAGGATCGGTTAAATTGGCAATAAATACATCGGCTTCTGCCGCTTTAATCGCTGCCAATAACTCCGCTTCGCTAGCATCCGGTTTGCCATATAATACGTTTTCACGAACCGAGCGGTGCAGCAACGAGGTATCTTGCGTCACCATGGCAATTTGCGCGCGCAACGATTCTTGTTGTACCTGACAAATATCTTGACCGTCGATCAGGATTTTGCCTTGCTCGACATCGTAAAACCGTAGTAATAAATTGACCAAGGTTGATTTACCGGCACCCGAGCGGCCGACTAAACCAACTTTTTCACCGGGTTTGATTTCAAGTTGCAAACAGTCAAGGACCGGCGATTTATTTGGGGTATCAGTCAATTTTCCGTAGTTAAACGTCAAGTCTTTAAATGTAATGCCGCCACCATTGACCTTCAGTTGTTGCGCATTGGGTTGATCCTGTACCAACTGTGGTTGCGCCAGCGTGGTCATGCCGTCGATGACAGTGCCGATATTTTCAAATAAGCTACTGACTTCCCACATGATCCACTGCGACATGCCGTTTAAGCGAAGCGACAAACTGACGGCAATGGCAATCGAGCCAATGGTGACCGCCTGCTCGGTCCATAGCCATATCGACATCGCGCCTATGGCAAAAACCAGTAGATAATTCAAGGTTTGCACGGAAAAGGTCAGCCAGGTAACCAAGCGCATTTGCTGATACACCGGGTCAAGAAATTGCGACATACTGTCTTTGGCATAGTCGGCTTCGCGGCTAGTATGTGAAAATAACTTGATCGTATTGATGTTGGTGTAGCTGTCGACGATACGACCGGTCATTTCGGAACGGGCATCTGCTTGGCGGGTGGCCACATCTTTAAGTTTGGGTACAAAATAACATTGCAGCACGATATAAAGTGTTAACCACACCAGTAACGGCGTGACTAACAACAAATCTGCATCGGCAATCAGATACACCATGGTGCTGAAATACACCAGCACATACACCATTACATCGAGCAATTTAGTGGCGGTTTCACGCACAGCCAGCGCGGTTTGCATGACTTTGGTGGCAATGCGACCGGCAAAATCATTTTGATAAAAACTGATACTTTGTTTGAGCAAATAGCGATGCGCCGACCAGCGAATGGCCATTGGGTAATTTCCCAAAATGGTCTGATGAATAACAGCAGCATGCAGTAACACCAATGCTGGAATGCCGATGGCAGTTAATAAGCCCATCGTCAGCAGTGTATTACCTTCGCTTTGCCATAAGGTTTTGGGATCTTTTTCAATCAGCCAGTCGACCAATTGCCCCATAAAGCCAAATAACGACACTTCCAGCATGGCAATGAGCGCCGTTAATGTGGCCATTACCAAGAGCGGCCAACCCATACCTTTGCTGTAATGCAAACAAAACGCCAGTAAACCGCGTGGTGGTTGCTGCGGCTCAGCGGCTGGGAATGGATTGGTTAACTTTTCAAAAAAACGCAGCATAACAGCCTGATCTCATATTCATCGATTAGAAAGTCGCGGTGTGAATAACCGCGACGGTGTTAAAATTATCCCGGCGCTGACCCTGTGCTTACGGCTGGCTTGGATGACTGTTTGCATACTGAGTCAGGGCGTATTGGCAGGCGACGATCACTTGCTGAATTTGCAGCAAACTGATATCCAAATGGGTGACAAACCGCAAACGGCTGCGCTGTCCAGTATTACTTTGATAACTTCCTGCGGTGCATAGGATACCTTGCTGCGCCAGTTGTTGTTGGAAAAAATCGGCAAGTTTTGGCGCGACGTCACAAAACAAAATATTGGTTTGCACCGGATGGCAGACAAACTCGGCCTGAAGCTGATATTTCTCGACCGCTAAGCGAATGCCGGCAGCCAATTCCATCGCATGTTGATGATCATCTGCCAGTCGACGGACATGGTGTTGCAACGCATAACTGCCAGCAGCGGCCAGTATTCCGGCCTGGCGCATGCCACCACCAAGCATTTTTCGGATCCGCCGGGCTTTGGCAATAACAGCGTGTGAGCCTAACAACAACGAGCCAACTGGTGCGCCTAAGCCTTTGGACAAGCATACCGAGATGGAATCAAAACCGTTCACCAACTGCCGTACGACTTGATAGGGATCTTGTTGTTGCATTGTTGCGATGGCAACAGCTGCATTAAAAATACGTGCCCCGTCGATATGACAAGCTAATCCTTGCGCTTTACACAACTGTTGCACTTGCTGCATATACGCCAGTGATAGCACCTGTCCGCCGGTGGTGTTTTCAATCACCACCAAGCGGGTCCGGGCGAAATGCGGATCATCAGGTTTAATCGCCACCAGAATGTCAGTAAGCGCCAAGGAGCCATCGGGTTGATGTGCCAGTGGTTGCGGTTGAATAGATCCGAGGACTGCCATGCCACCGCCTTCCCATTTATAGGTATGCCAGTTCTGGCCAACGATGGCTTCGTCACCGCGTTGACAATGGCTCATCAACGCCATCAAATTCGTCATCGTGCCGCTTGGGGCAAACAAAGCGGCTTCAAACCCAAATAGATCACAGGCCTGTTGTTGCAGTAAATTTACACTGGGATCATCACCAAACACATCATCACCAAGCGGCGCCGCGAGCATCGCTTGTTGCATCGGTATTGAAGGGCGAGTGACGGTATCGCTGCGTAAATCAATCATTATTGTGCTCTTAGTTTTCCAAAAAGTTTCGGCGTTAGTGTGCCTGATTTCTGCCTTGCGCTAAAGTCATCTGCGTTTAACAGAGGGATTTACCTGCTCTGACTAGACAATTTGCCGGACAACATCAGTGTTTTGTAGCTATTGCGCTGCTGTGCTGGCAAATCGTTGCAAGTTGCCAGTGAATTTTTTGCTGGGCGTTAGTCGAATTTTAAGTGTAAATCTGCCAAATCAGGCACCATCCACTGCGGCTCAACACACTGTGCTAAATGCTCGCCAATAAATCGGATCAGCTGGCGGGAAGCTGCATCGAGGCGGCGGTCCTTGCGTCGCACCAAATACCAGTGACTTTCCAAAGGAAAACCCGCAACTTGCAGCACGGCACATGGTTGCGGTTGTTGGCCAAGTGTGTGAGCGGAAATGACCGAAAGCCCAAGACCTGCCGCGACACAAAGCCGGATCGCTTCATTGCTTTCAATTTGCATTGTTTTTAATAATCCAAGCCCTTGGCTGCTCAGCCAAGACTCAAACATCAACCTCGTGGCCGAGCCGGGTTCGCGGATTAAAAACCGCTCTTGTTGTAACTTGGCAAACGTCAGATCAGGTTGGCCTACAGCCCAATGATCGGGCGGGGCTATTAGTTGCAGTGGATTTTTCACAATTCTGGTTGCCTGCATGGTTTGGCCAGCAGGCGGGTGACTAAAGAGATATAAATCGTCTTGCTGGCGCTCGAAACGCGACAAAATATGTGCGCGGTTGCCGACGTTGACGGTGACGGTGACTTTGGGATACTTACGGTAAAACCCGCCTAAAATTTGCGGAATGACATATTTGGCTGTGGTGACAATGCCAAGGCTAATTTGCCCCATATTGCCATCGCGTTCTTCGCTCAGAAAGCTCTGGAAGTCGGCAAAACGGCCTAGCACATCACAAGCTGCTTGATACAATTCAAGTCCGATATGAGTTGGTTTTAACTGCTGCGCTTGATACTCCAGCAGCGGAGTACCGACCGCTTCGGTCAGTTTTTTTAATTGTAATGAAACGGTTGGTTGGGTGAGATGTAACATTTTGGCGGCGGCGGTGACCGAGCCTAAACGAACCACCTGTACATAAACCTGCAACAAACGAAAACTAAGCTGGCGAACATCCATAGATGATTGTCTATACCTAACTCTAAAACAATTAATTATCCAATATAACTATTTATTGGCACAATCGCCAGCCGTAACGTGACCAGACTATAGTTGCCCTGATTTTGGGAAGAGTAGTGTGCTCAGCTTCAACGATAAAACCAAACTCGGACTCAACCAATTAAATAAATGAGGAGCAAGTGGATGCCGGATATTGTAATTGCATTTTTTTCGCTGGGGTTGTTGGCTGGTTTGTTAAAATCGGATTTAAAAGTACCTCCTTCTATTTATGAAACGCTGTCAATTTTACTGATGCTGGTGTTAGGTCTCAAAGGCGGGTTGGCGTTACATGGTCAATATTCGCATCAAATGTTAGGGCAGCTGATCCCCATTGCGCTGCTCGGTTTGCTGATCCCTTTGTTGTGTTATCCCGTGTTAAAACGGCTGGTTGGTTTGTCACAGGCCGACTCGGTCAGTGTGGCTGCGCATTATGGCTCGGTCAGCGCCGGTACTTTTGCGGTGGTGTTGGCATTAGTGGAATTTCAGGGGTTGCCGTTAAATCCAGAAACCACCCTCTACCTTGTGGTGCTTGAATTACCTGCCATCGTCGTCATGTTGTGGTTACATCAAAAGCTAAGCGGTGAGGGCAGTACCTGGGGTATTTTACGTGAGTCGTTGACCAGCCGCGGTGTATTGTTACTGGGTGGTGGCGTGCTGATTGGCGTGTTATATGGCCCCGACGGCTTGGCGCCGTTGACACCGGTACTATTTGGTGGCTTTAAAACCATGTTGGCGCTGTTTTTACTGGAAATGGGCTTGTGCACCGCGCGTGCCTGTTCGCCATTACCACTGGCACAATGGCGTTTGTTAATGTTTGCCGCCATTGCACCTTTTGTGCTGGCGTGGCTTGGTATTGGCCTATCGTTACTGTTACAACTGCCGTTTGGCAGCGCGCTCATCCTTACGACACTCAGTGCCAGTGCGTCATATATTGCTGCACCAGCGGCCATTCGCGCAGCTATTCCAAGCGCGAATATCGGTCTGGCGTTACTGGCGGCACTGGGGATTACCTTTCCAATTAACGTGCTGATTGGGATCCCGCTTTATCAGCAGTGGTTAACTTGGTTTTATCCAAGTTAACTGCCGGTCGCTCGCCGCAGCGCAGCATAAACCGACGCAGGTCTGAGACTGACTCAACTAAAGGCCGGATGAGCCCAACATCCGGCCAGCTTCAACTTCACAGCTTCTGCTTCGCGATAACGCTTAAGCCAATTGTGGCGCATCAAAACCAATCGGTTCGTCGCTGTACACACAAACATTCCAGGCTTCGGCTAAACCATCATCCGCTAAACAATACCGTTCAAAAAAATTCTTAATTTCAGCACGTTGGCAATGCGCTTCGAAGCTTGCCATGTCCGCCCAAATTTCATTAAACACGATGGGATAACTCGTACCTTGGGCAAAGGGACTTTGGATGTGACGCGTTACACGGTACTGCAGGCAACCGTCTTCTCGTACTGTATTGGGTTCTAGTTGTTGCAATATCTGAAATAACGCTGCTTCCTGACCTTCTTTAGGTAAAAATTGCGCCAGACAATAGACTTTTTTTGACATAGGGTGAGTCCTTAAAGCTAAAAAAATGCCCGAGTGTACTCCAGCTCATCATGCCTGTCAGCTCTACTGCTGCGGTATTACTGTCTTGCCCACTGTAGACAATCGTGCACTCCAATAATGTAACGTAATGATATTAATGCAATAGATACTAAAAGAGAATAAAGCGACGTCACATGCAGAGCCCTAAACTGACCAACCGTTGTATTGCATTTGCGATCTCAGAATACTCAGGCGAAAAAATAGCAGTGTTGTTGCGATGAAAACTTGAATCCACAGCCGTCTTTTTTAGAATGGCTAAATCCTCTGTCTGATCAGCCAGTTGGCGCTTGAGTTATATAAATTCGGCAGCAAATTCTGCTGCGCGATTACTGATATTGGATTTTTTCACGAAGGCGGCGTGCTAGTTGTAAATAGTTGTAAAGTGGCGATCCATAGAACTTAGACGGTCCGGCAGCTTCAACTTTGCCCACAGGTTCCGTTAGTTTTGCGGCTTCGGATTTATAGTCAGCAGTGGGGGGGCTTGCGGGTGTTTTTGGTTGTCATTTACAGCTCGATAAGTATCTTTACTCACTTCGCCGGTGTTCAAAATTGTTGGATTAGATTCAGTATGGAAATGGTGCGCATGTGGTGCGTCAAGAAAGAAGAAAGTAGATGAGAGGGAATAAGCTTATTTAAACCAGTGAATTAATGGTCGGTACGAGAGGATTCGAACCTCCGACCCCTTCACCCCCAGCGAAGTGCGCTACCAAGCTGCGCTACGTACCGACATTGCGGCTTATCATAATGCTTTTCGCTGTGATTGCAACGCTCCCAATCGGTTGCTGACGCTAACTGCGTTATTTTTAGGCAGTTCTGAAAAAAATCTGCACTATCGCAGCAATAAATCCGCTACATTAGTTTTTAATTTACCCATCTGGACTTCTAGCCTGGCTGGCGGCACTCGGAATTTCGATTTAAGAGCGAATAGAAAGCTAATGTGGATATTGTTTACGCTGCTAGCTGCTTTTATGCAGGCTTGGCGCAATGCCTTTCAAAAACAGCTGAGTATTGATGTCAACGTGTTAGGCACCACCCTGGCACGTTTTATCTATGCCAGCCCGTTGGCCGCAGGGTATTTATGGGTGCTTTATGGTGAGCCATCCGCTCCGTTGCCGCAATTAAATGCAGTTTTTAGCTGTTATGTGATTGGTGCAGCCTTGATGCAAATACTGGCGACGGCGTTGATGGTGGTGTTGTTTAAACAGCAAAATTATGCGATCGGTGTTGGACTTGCAAAAAGTGAAGCTATTTTTGCCGCAGTGCTCGGCGTGTTGTTTTTTGCCAGTCCGTTAACCGCACTGGGTTGGCTTGGTGTGTTCGTGGGCAGCATTGCGGTGTTTTTACTGAGTGGCCTTCGTAGTTTTAGCAGCCTCAGCTGGTCAACGGTGTTGATTGGGGCGGCCTCTGGTCTTGCTTTTGCGTTAACGTCATTATGGGTGCGTGAAGCAAGTCTGGCACTTGGTTTGCCATTTCCTTATGGCGCCGCATGGGTGCTGTTATTTGTGATCAGTTTACAAACCCTTTTGTTATTGGGGTATTTGGCGTTGCGTGATCGAGCCACTTTAGTTGCGTTGTGGCAACGGCCGAGGCTGACGTTGCTGACCAGTATCACCAGCTGTATTGGATCTTTGGGCTGGTTTACCGCGATGAGCCTAGAAACTGTGCCCTTAGTGAAAACGCTGGGGCAGGTGGAAGTATTGTTTACGTTATTTATTTCGGCGTTTTTTTTCAAAGAGAAGCTGAAGAAATATGACTACCTTGGATTGGGGCTGATTGTCTTAGCGGCATTGTTGGTGATGTGGGCTTAAGCGTTTGTGGTACAAAGTGAGACATTTGTGAATTGTGTAGCATTCGGTGAGATTAATTAAGACAAATGGCATATTCAACGGTTATGCTGGTTTTGCGGTGATTAAATTCGCCAAGGATTTTAGCCGCAAAACCCAGTAGCCTGCATTAAGAACAGGCGCTGGAACTTCAACCGTACCTGAACCCGCGGAGCATTCATGCGCCTAGTTACCCTTGCCGCTTTGTTAAGCCTTACCTTGCCGGCACACGCGAAGTTATTAATTTCTGAAGTGTTATACGACGCACCTACCAACGATACCACTGAAGAATTTATCGAAATTTATAATGATAGTTGTACAAGTGTTAGCTTAACCGGTTATTCCTTAGCGGATAACGCTGGCAGCTTTAATTTAATCGGTACTATTGCACCTGCTAGCTATTTTGTGGTGGCAAAAAATACCGCCGCGATGCAAAGTTTATTTGGGAAAACACCCGATCAAACGGGCTTAACCCTGTCTCTGGGGAACAGTGGCGATTACGTCAAGTTGCGCCAAGGTAGCATCGAAATTGACAGTGTGGCATTTGAAAATGCCATTAGTGGCTGGACACTAAATGCAGTTGATCAGTCCATCGCCCGAAAAAATGTTGCTGACAGTGACACCATGGCGGACTGGCAAGTTTCTACCAATGCCGGTAATCCGGGCAGTGGCTTACTAACCACCTCCTGTAGTGGTGGCGAAACCGTGAACCTACCAGACTATTATGTGGGCACCAATGGCAAAACCGGTCCCGCGCTTAAAGCAACCTTAAATGGTATTTTACGCGGCCATCTAAGGCACAGTTACAGCCAGGTCTGGGATGCGATCAGCTACACCGACGAAGATCCCGCCAATACCAGCAATGTCATTTTATTGTACGCAGGTCGTAGCACGCCCAAAACATTTCGTGTGAGCAGTAGCAGCTCGCTGGATGCTTGGAACCGTGAACACGTGTGGGCCAAAAGCCATGGATTCCCTGCTGAAAGTCAATATGCCTATACTGATTTACATCATTTACGACCGGCCGATGTGTCGCTTAATTCCACCCGTGGCAATAAAGATTTTGACAATGGCGGCACTGCGATCAGCGAAGCACCGCTGAATAAAACCGACAGTGATAGCTTTGAACCGCGTCCGGCGGTGAAAGGTGATGTAGCGCGCATGATTTTTTATATGGACGTTCGTTACGAAGGCGGTGATGACAGCGGCACCCCTGATTTATCAGTGCCAAATATTGCACCTACGGGTAGCAGCGCACCACAAATGGGCAAACTCTGTGTGTTATTAGCCTGGCATTTGGCCGATCCGGTGGATAGTTTTGAACAGCGCCGCAACAATCGCATCTTTGAGCTACAGAAAAACCGCAATCCGTTTATCGATAACCCGCAATGGGCAACTTCGATTTATGGCAGCCAGTGCCCTTAATGGTGGTCGTTATTTAGCAGTTGTTTGTTAGCAATTAGATACATAACAGCAATCGCAAGCGTACTCTCCTGCAAGGGGAGTACGCCTGCCAACAAAAAAACGTTTGATAATATTGTTGTTGGTGACACCACAGTACCGGATGACGCGTTTAATACCGATCAACTGTGACCGAAGCGGTCATTTCATATTTGACAACCGATGCTCAAGGCTGGTTGGTCATTACCCGTCTTCGGCATTTCATTTGCCGTGAATGCAGCTGGCGTTGCGCGAAGTTTTCAGTAGAATAATCCTCCGCGATCCATGTTTTGCAAGGAAATAGATGATGTTACCAGCCTGGCTTTCTTCAGCAGACTTTCTGGCTTTTACCCTGGCGAACCCAGAAACTTTGCCTGACAACCTACCGCACACCCAATTTCAGTTAGACAACGGCACGACCTGCCAAGTGTGGGATAGCGGCGTTATTTGTTTTACCCCACAACACTTTGGCAATAACGACATGGTGTTAAGTTGCGGTGTGCATGGCAACGAAACTGCACCGATTGAGATCTGTGCAACCTTAGTACAGGATATTTTGACAGAACGTTTACTGTTAACCGAACGGGTATTGTTTCTGTTCGGCAATCCGCCTGCGATCAAGGCCGGAAAGCGTGAACTTATCGACAATATGAACCGATTTTTTTCTGGTTTTCATGGCGTGACAAACCTTGCTGCTGCAAATGCCGATGTCTCGTACGAAAAACTTCGTTGCGCTCGATTAGAACTTTACGTGAGTCGTTTTTATCACCAAGCCGGCAGTGGACGAGAGCGCTGCCTTTATGATTTGCACACGGCTATTCGCGGTTCAAAATTTGAGAAGTTTGCCGTTTATCCGTATTTGCACGGCAAACCTTGGTCTGCGGCTCAGTTTAGTTTGCTCTCGGCTTTTGAGGTGACGACGTTTTTATTAATGCAAACCCCGGCATCAACTTTTAGCTATTACGGCGCCCAAACTCACGGCGCTCATGCTTTTACCATTGAACTTGGCCAAGCGCGCCCGATGGGTGAGAATGATATGAGCCGGTTTCAAGGTGCCGCGACAACATTACGCGCGCTGATTAGCGGCGCCGATATTCAGCGGAAGCCTTTTGTTGAAACTGATTTCCAGCTGTTTGAAGTGTACCGCGCGATTAACAAACAAAGCGACGCCTTTGAGCTGTGTTTTGCAACATCTATCGAGAATTTTACGCAGTTGCCCATAGGGACTTTGCTAGCAAAAGATGGTGAGATTGAATACAAAGTGGAGCAGCCGGGCGAGGCGATTATTTTTCCAAACGCCAATGTAGTGCTTGGTCAGCGTGCTATGCTAATGGTCAAACCAGTTGTGGTTGCGGGGAAAGTGGCCTGACAATTGACCGCTTAAATTAATTAAATAAAACGCCAGTTCACTGGCGTTTTATTTTTAAAAGACAATAAAAGTGTTTTTTATCAATGTGCTAGTAGTTTGATAGTCGCGTTGCTGTACAGGCTTATGCTGCGAGTGTGGCAACAAAAGTGAGCGCAACGACGGGAACTATCTGCTAAATTTTAACGACCGGTTGGGTTGCAATGCAGTTTACGTAAAGGTAAAGTTGCCGCGCATTCTAAAACCAAACAGCAAGCTGTTCGCACCGGGTTTAGGTTGACGCGTACGTCAAGCAGAAAAAACACATCCTCTGACGCACAATAAAACGCGCTGCCAAAACTGCAACGGGCATAGCAAGCAAGGGGAGAAGTTGTTGTTGTTACCAAACACTGTCGTCAGAACAGGGTAACAGCAGCAGCCTGGTTCAATTTCAAGGTAAAGCAGGCAAACAACCAAGGTCCGCGTTACCCGAAACCAAAAGAGAGACCTATGACCAACCCTAACAACGCCACCATTTCGACTGTGCACACAGCCGAATTTACCAGTGGGCACGCGTTACAAATTCCGACCCTACGCATTTTACAAGACGATGGTACGCTTTATCCGGGAGCTGTGGCACCGGATTTAGACCAAGAAACGGCTTTGAAAATGTACCACAGCATGAGTTTTATCCGGGTACTGGACGAGCGGATGTTAGCCGCGCAGCGTCAAGGTCGGATTAGTTTTTACATGCAATGTCTGGGCGAAGAAGCTGCGACAGTCGGCAGCGCTGCAGCGCTAGCTGATCAAGACATGATCATGGCGCAGTATCGCGAACAAGGGGCGTTGCGTTATCGCGGTTTTTCGCTCGAACAATTTATGAATCAGCTGTTCTCTAACGAAAAAGATTTAGGGAAAGGCCGGCAGATGCCGGTGCATTACGGCTCAAAAGACATTTACTACATGACGATTTCGAGCCCGCTTGGCACACAAATTCCGCAAGCGGCTGGGTATGCCTATGCCCAGAAATTACGTGGTCTTTCAAATGTCACTATTTGTTATTTTGGTGAAGGCGCTGCGTCTGAAGGCGACTTCCATGCCGGTTTAAATATGGCCGCGGTGCATAAAGCGCCAGTGCTGTTTTTCTGCCGCAATAACGGGTATGCCATTTCAACACCAGCCAACGAGCAATTTAAAGGCGACGGTATTGCCTGTCGTGGGGTTGGTTATGGTATGAAGGCCATCCGTATGGACGGCGCCGACATTTTAGCGGTGTATCAAGCGACCAAAATGGCCCGTGACCATGCCATTGCCACCAATGAGCCGGTATTGTTGGAATCTATGGCTTATCGTTTAGGTGCTCACTCCTCGTCGGACGACCCAAGTGGTTATCGCAGCAAAGAAGAAGAAGAGCAATGGCGCAAACACGATCCGATCGCGCGTTTTCGGTTGTGGTTATTGGCCAAAGGCTGGTTGGACGACGATGCCGACAAAGCGCGCATTGAAGCGCTACGCCAAGAGATTTTAGATGCGTTAAAAGTCGCCGAAAAAATTGCCAAACCAGGCATCGAGCATTTAATTTCAGATGTCTATGCCGAACCTATCCCTGAGCTGGAGCGCCAACTGGCGGAATTAAAGCAGCACATCCGTAAATACCCGGATGCTTACCCAATCACGTCAGGGAGACTGTAATGGCGAAAATGAATATGTTGCAGGCCATCAATAACGCCCTAGATTTGGCGATGGCAAAAGACAATAAAGTGGTTTGTTTTGGCGAAGATGTTGGTCACTTTGGTGGTGTGTTTCGCGCAACTTCAAAACTGCAGGAAAAATACGGTAAAGACCGCTGTTTTAATACACCGCTCACTGAGCAAGGTATCGCTGGTTTTGCCAATGGTATGGCCTCACAAGGCATGAAACCGGTCGCTGAAATTCAGTTCGCCGATTACATTTTTCCGGCCTTTGACCAGATCGTCAATGAAACTGCTAAGTTTCGTTACCGCTCAGGTAATGAATTTAACGTGGGTGGTTTGGTGTTTCGCACACCTTATGGCGGCGGCATTGCGGGTGGTCATTACCACAGTCAGTCACCAGAAGCGTATTTTGCCCATACCCCAGGTTTAAAAGTGATAGTGCCACGCGACCCCTATCAAGCCAAAGGTTTGTTATTGGCATCTATTGCTTCTGAAGATCCGGTGATTTTTTTCGAGCCGAAAAAACTGTACCGCGCATCAACCGGCGAAGTACCGGAAGACTATTACGAAATTCCGCTTGGCGTTGCTGAAGTGATGCAAGAGGGCAAAGACGTGACTGTACTTGCTTGGGGCGCGCAAATTGAAATTTGCCAAAAAGCCATTGCAATGGCCGAAGCCAAAGGCATCAGCTGTGAGCTGATTGACCTGCGTAGCATATTGCCTTGGGATGCCGATACGGTTGTTCAATCAGTCATAAAAACCGGGCGCTTGGTGATTAATCATGAAGCACCGTTAACCGGTGGTTTTGCTGGCGAAATAGCCGCCACCATTCAGCAGCGCTGTTTCTTACATCTGGAAAGCCCGATTGCCCGTGTCTGTGGTTTAGATACACCTTACCCATTGGCGTTGGAACGTGAATACGTGGCTGACCATTTAAAAACTTTTGAAGCTATTGTCGCTTCAGTTCAGTTTTGAGCGAATTCTTGGCGAGGCGATGATGAAAAAAGATTTTATTCTGCCGGATATCGGTGAAGGGATTGTCGAATGTGAGCTGGTCGAATGGCTGGTGAAAGAAGGCGATACCATTGTTGAAGATCAACCAGTCTGCGACGTAATGACCGACAAAGCGCTGGTGCAAATTCCCGCTGTTTTTAACGGAGTTGTCAGCAAACTTTATTACGCCAAAGGTGATATTGCCAAAGTACATTCACCGTTATTTGAAATGACCCTGGCCGGCGAAGAACCAACGGTTGTTGCTGCGAGTGTTGTTGCTTCTGATGCAGCAGCGACGACGCCCATCGCAACTAGCACGCCAGGCACCATGATTGAAGATTTCCTGCTACCTGATATTGGCGAAGGCATCGTCGAATGTGAAGTGGTCGATTGGCTGGTCAAAGAAGGTGATGTTATCGCTGAAGATCAAGCCGTTTGTGATGTGATGACCGACAAAGCGCTGGTACAAATTCCGGCTAAATACGCCGGCAAAATAGTCAAGCTGTACACCGCCAAAGGGGATATCGCCAAAGTTCATGCGCCGTTATTTGCCATCGAGCGGGTCGCCGACGGCACCACTGAGGGCCCGGTTGCAGTCGCGATGATCGCGGCCCCCGCCACTTCGCTCGCCAAACCAGTGCCAGCAGCAGCCAGCACGGTGGCAAACGTTACTGGTAAGGCGGTGGCAAGCCCGGCGGTGCGTCGACTCGCACGCGAGCTTAACATTGATTTGACGCATGTACCTGGCACTGGCCCTAAAGGCCGTGTGTTTAAAGAAGATGTACAAAACTTTGCCGCCGTTGTGCAAATACCTGCGCCGAGCAGCACTGCAAAATCGATTGTACCTTTAGCAGCGGTGGCATCCGCGGTGAGCGGTGGGCGTCGGGTTGAGCCTATCAAAGGAATTAAAGCAGCGATGGCGCGGCAAATGGCGGAGTCGGTGGCCAGTATTCCGCATTTTACTTATTGTGAAGAGATTGATTTAACTGATCTTATTGCTCTTCGGTTAAGTTTAAAAGATGAGCTAGCCAAGCAGGGTGTTAAGCTCACGATGATGCCGTTTTTTATGAAAGCAATGTCGTTAGCGCTGGGCGAGTTCCCTATTTTGAATTCACAGATCAATGCTGATTGCTCCGAGCTGACCTATTTTGATGATCATAATATCGGCATCGCCGTCGACTCTAAAGTTGGTTTATTGGTGCCAAATATTAAAACCTGTCAGCACAAGTCCATTGTCGATATTGCCAAAGATTTAACGCGCTTAACCGATTTGGCGCGGGAAGGCCGGGTCAGCCCCGCCGATTTAAAAGGTGGCACCATTACCATCTCTAACATCGGCGCTATTGGTGGTACGGTGGCAACCCCTATTATCAACAAGCCTGAAGTGGCGATTGTTGCGCTTGGTAAAGTGCAGCTGTTGCCGCGGTTTGATAACAAAGGCCAAGTGGTCGCGCGTTCGATCATGCAAATTAGTTGGTCGGGTGATCATCGCGTGATTGACGGTGGCACTATTGCACGCTTTACCAATCTTTGGAAAAAGTATCTGGAACAGCCAACTGCGATGTTAGTGGCGATGCGGTAAGGTCGTCTGTTTTTGGCTGGGGCTGAACGTCAACTGCAGCTTTAGCGAAAAACAACAACCCCGGCAATTGTCGGGGTTGTTGTTTTTTGCCATTGGCATTGAATTTATTTGTGGCAATTCTCCTGTGTAAATACATCTATATTCTTGAACGCCATGGATTATTACAAGGATATGGCTTTAGTTGCCTGCATGATCAGGCCAGATTGGTGATAAGCAATCGCAGCGCCGTAACATTGAGCCAGAGTTTGCATGCCTAGATAAAGTTAACGCAGTAGCTGCAAAATCGACTGAATTAGGCGGTATCTAAGATGCACATTAGTCAGCACAGTTCGCGCGCACAAAAAGTCAGTTGCGCGATGCCGCGGCTTTGATGTGACAGGCGAATTGCCTTAAAGATGCATGGCCGGGCACACAATGTGGTTATAGTGGTCGCTCACGGTTTTTGTTCGGGCATGGGCGTTTTTGCGGACGTTAACGGTGGTCGCTGCAAAATATGCTGATATTGGCCGGATATTTTGGCTTGAGTTAGCTGTTGATTAAACAATGTCTTTAGTCGTGCACTGTTGGGTAAGTTTTTAGGAAACAGTAGAAAATTTTCACCACGCAGCAACGGTGTTGGATGATGAGTAATTTGTTGCGCTAATTCGTCTGGTAAATGCTGCAGTATGTGATAGCCCACTTTAATTTCTTCGGCAAAAGTATCAATTCGGCCAGCAACTAACCGGCGAAAATTTTGTTCAGTCGTATTTACTCGGCTAATTTTAAGTAAACCTGTCGCGACCGCCTGATCAAACTCGGCACCGTAGCTATAACCGAAGCCGCCGCCGAGTTCTAAGTTTTTTAAGTCACTGACGGTTTGCCAAACCAATGGTTGACGTTTTAAATGAAACAACACCAACTGAGTTTCCAGTAACACACCACTGAATAAATAATCATTTAATCGATTGTTGTTCTGCATCCAGATCGCTGTGGCGTCATAACGACCAGCGGCCGTGTCATAATAAGCGCGAGCCCAGGGTAGAAAATGAAATTGTACTTGATAGCCCGCTTGACGCATCATCTCGCTTATCAACAGCGCCACGGTGCCATGATGGGGTAAGTGTTCACCTAAATATGGCGGCCATTCGCCGGTGCTAATGTGCAGCACCGTTTGAACATCCTGTGGCGCTGCAGGCGAAGGCGGAAGGACGAACGGGGTGAGCAATATAGGAGCGATACTGTCTGTTGTGGGTGTCGCCGCTACTGACTGCGCTGTGCCGGGTGTGCTCAGAATGCATAAGAGCAAAAAGAATATTTGTGCAATTCTGAAATCAAACATTGATTTACCTATCGTAAGGGCAATGGTAGTTTCAGTATAACCAGATCTGACGCATATGTGTTTACACGAGCACCACACCAGCTCGGTGTCGTGGGCAACGACGAAAATATTACAAGGGCTGTTAGTTTTTGATGGAAAAACATCAACTTCGCAATTTTTATATTCCAGATGAGCAGTCATTTTATTTGCTCAACGCCAACGATGCCAAAAAACTCAAAGACTGGGTGGCGCTATGTATGGAGGAGCTGGAAAAGCTCGGTTACCGCCAGATAGAGTTGGTCGGCAAGGGCGCGTACGGTTTTGCATTTGCCGGACTAGATACCCAACAACAGCAATGTGTATTTAAATTTTCGAGGATCAATTTACCGCCCCACATTCAAGAGCGACTGGCTGATGAAGCTTATATGTTGTCGCAAATTAGTCATTCAAATGTACCACGTTATATCACCTATCAGGTGGTGAAAAAACAAGGGATTTTGATGATGGGGCGCGCCAAAGGTATTGATTTAGAACAATATAGTTTACGCCATGGCCGCTTGCCGGTCCGGCTGATTATCGATATCGCCGCGCAGCTTGCAAGCTTGTTGTTGGTGCTTCGAAATCATCAAAAAGATGGCGAAAATTGTCCGGTGGTACATGGTGATATCAAACCCTCAAATATCGTTTATGACGAACAGAGTCATCAAATAAGCCTCGTGGACTGGGGGTCGTCGGTATTTGCGCAAACCGATGAGCATGGGCAGTATCTGAGCAATAATGTCATGCAATTAATGTCGGCCGATTTGCAGACCTCGAATGCACGGTTGGGCGATGTCTATTTTATCGGTCTAGAGCAGCGAAGTGGTGCCCTTTCGAGTCCACGTTTTGACGAGCAGGGGGTCGCGGGCACTTTGTATGCGCTGGCCTCTGGCCAGTCATGTCGTTTTGGTCGAAAAGCCTTGCCAGCGCGAAGTTTAGGACTGCCGATGGAGTTTGCTACCATGCTCGACAGTATGCTGGCCGATGATGTGCAGCTGCGATATCAAGCCGGTGACTATTTCCAGAAAGCGATGCCTAGGTTAAAGCGCTTGGTCCTGCCAGAATTGCCGTTGCTGGCGGATTTAGCGTTGTTGCCAGTGCGATTAAGCGCTGAAAAGCAAGAACTTGACACCGTAGTCTACTCATCACGTAAATCGTTTTTACGCGAACACAGCGATGAAGAGGGCATTCAATATGTCGATGATGTACAACTCGAGCGCTATTACAAAAACTATTTAGAAGGCATGGGTGAAACCGAAAAAGCCTTTGTGGCAGCGGTCAGTCGATTGGCGCGCTATCCCGTGGTTGGTGGCATCGCTATTCATTGGCAACAGCAAGGCGTGTACATTGATTGTAATCTGCATCTGTATGATGAAAAGCGCCAAAGCGCTTTTACCCTCGCCGTGAACAATGTGGTTTACTTAGCGCAAGCGATCGCCAAGGTGGGCATTTTTAAAGCCTGTTTATTTAATGCCCGTCAGACCTTGCACTTGGCTCGAGAGTACCATACAGAGCCGTTTACACCTACAGCCGCCATGAAAATTCCGTATGAAGTAGCTCCAGCCATTAGTTTGGATGAAAGCAGCAAACAACATTCGTATTTTGAGGATGGCAAAGATCCCGACGAGCAACTGGTATTGCCGGATGTGATTATGGACGATATCGGTAAACTGAACTTAATCCGACACAGTGGCTGCATTATTTTTGAGGTGACCCCTTTGTTTATGAAAATCCACAGTTATTTTCATTTATTAGATCCGACTGCGGAATCGGAGTTTCGGGCGTTATTGGCGAATATTCTCCAAAATGTCAGTCTGATCAGTGGTGAGGGCGTCGGTGGTTTTATGAAATTGCCGCATAAAGATACGCGTTATTTTCAACACCAGATGATCCAGCCGACGCTGTATTACCCAGCCAATCCACATCTGCCGAATTGAACTTAAGAAAATGATAATATATGACGCGACCGCTACTTGCGTCTGCTACCCTTATGTAAGTCTCAGAAAACACTGAGTGCAGCCATAACGGATTTTGCTTCTTGCTATGATTCAAGACAATGAGTGGTCGCAGCGTCAGCTGCAAATATTTAAAGCCATCGCTGATAATGCCGGTGCTGTGATCGGCGCTAAAGATCTTGATGGCAAGTATCTTTATGTTAATCAGCAATTCAGTCGTTTATTTCACCGCCCATTAGCGGATTTCATTGGCCACACCGATGAAGAATTGTTCCCGCCAGATATTGCGGCGCAGTTTCGGCGGGCTGATCAAATGGCGCAGCGGGCGAGTCAGGCCTTTAGCGTCGAAGAAATAGTTCCGGTCGATGGCTTAGATCGGGATTTTTTATCGATCAAGTTTCCTATTGTTGGCGACGACGGGACGCTATTTGCTACCGGTTTGGTTGCGGCAGATATCAGCAAAATCAAAGATTTACAGCGCCAGCTACAGACAATGGCCGATCACGATGTCCTCGCTAGTTGTTATAATCGCCGCAAAATTATGGAAATTGCCGCTTTGCATCTAAAAAAAGCCAAACGTTATCAGCAGGAGTTATCAGTGCTGGTGTTTGACTTAGACCATTTTAAACAGGTGAATGATACTTTTGGCCATGCGGTTGGTGATTGTGTGTTGATTGGTTTTGTCGAGCGGGTGAATGCCGAGCTTCGAAAGCCGGATGAACTTGGGCGACTTGGTGGTGAGGAGTTTATCGCCGTATTACCTGATACCAGCGCCGCTGCCGCTACAGCACTTGCCGAGCGGATCCGTAGTAAAATCGCCAATTGGTTTCCAGCTGCGGTGCAGGGCCAAGCGCAGACCTGCAGTATTGGCATCGCTGGTTATTCTTTGTCATTACAATCACTGGACGAGTTGGTTGCCGCTGCCGATCATGCGATGTATCAAGCCAAAGCGCACGGCCGAAATTGTGTCCGAAGCTTCTAATTCCTAGATAGTTTGTGGTGGTGCGAACAGGATGGGTTTTTAAACACGCCACCCACAATACACCGTTCGCACTTTCACCCCTTGCGTGTTTTTTACTTTGCGCTCAGCGATGTTGGCTGCCTGAGGTTTATTCCACGGGTGTTTTGCTTGAGTTGAGATCACGGATGCTTTGCGTCACCTTTGCGTGATGACTTTCTATTCAAAGCAGATAACTTTATGATAAGACTTTGCTTATTGATGGGATTTGAAGATGTGTAAGTTAAGGTCTTTCGTTGTGCTGCTTCTTTGCAGCTATTTATGGGTGTGGCCTGTGACGGCCGCGCCAGTTGATCAGCACAGTTTTGCCAATATTGAGCAGATATCGACCAATAAACTCAGTCTCGACTTAACGGTTGACTTCGATCGGCAACAACTACAGGGTTTTGCTGAGCATGAATTGTTACGCAAAGACCCAAATGCCCATCAGTTAGTGCTTGATACACGTGCGTTAGTCATTGAAAAAGTGCTACAAGCTGATGCAAAAGGAGTGTGGCGAAAGGCGGAATTTAAATTGGGTGCAGTTGACTCAATCAAAGGCCAGCCGCTCACGATTTCACTGGCGCCTGCGAGCAATAAAGTGCGGGTGTATTATCATACAACAGCCGAAAGTTCAGGCTTGCAGTGGCTAAACGCCGCCCAAACCACTGAAAAACAACAGCCGTTTTTATTTAGTCAGTCGCAAGCCATTCATGCCCGTAGTTGGATCCCATTGCAGGACACGCCAGCATTACGGGTGACTTATCAAGCGCGCATTCGGACACCCAAGCAATTATTGGCGGTAATGAGTGCTGATAACAGCAAAAATTCCGAGCGTGACGGGGATTATCAGTTTGTGATGCCACAACCGATCCCGGCATATCTGATTGCGATTGCGGTCGGTGATTTACACTTTCAGCGTATGTCGGCGCAAACTGGTATTTATGCCGAAAAAACATGGTTGGCAAAAGCGGTTGCTGAATTTAGTGACACCCAAAAAATGATGGATGTGGCCAGTCAACTGTATGGCGAATATCCATGGGGGCGTTATGACTTATTAATTTTACCCGCTAGTTTTCCGTTTGGGGGGATGGAGAATCCACGTTTGTCTTTTATCACGCCGACCGTTATTACTGGTGATAAAAGCCTGGTTAGCCTTATTGCGCATGAACTTGCCCATTCGTGGTCAGGAAATTTGGTGACCAACAGCAACTGGGAAGACCTGTGGCTCAACGAGGGCTTTACTAATTTCTTTGAAAACCGACTGATGGCCGAAGTATATGGCCCAGCACGTGCGGCAATGGAATACAGTTTAAGTGTCAAAGAGTTACAACGAGATATTGCTGAACTAGCGCCAGCAGATACCGCGCTGAAGCTGCAACTGAATGGCCGTGATCCTGACGATGCTTTTAGTCAGGTGGCTTATGTCAAAGGGCAGCTGTTGTTACAGTTGTTGGAAAACAAGTTTGGCCGTGCCACTTTTGATCAGTTTATCAGCGCATATTTTCAAAAGTTTGCGTTTCAATCGATGGATACAGCGACTTTTTTACAATTTCTACAGCAACAATTATTACTAAAACAGCCTGGTGTTGTCAGCATGCAGGAAGTCGAGCGATGGGTGTTTGAACCTGGTTTGCCGGCTGATTTTCCACAGCAATCGTCAGATGCGTTTAACCAAGTGTCCACTTTAATGCAATCTTGGTTAAATCAACATATTGCATTATCGGCTCTGCCAACCAAAGATTGGACCGTTCACGAATGGTTGCATTTTATCAATCAGTTGCCCCGCGATATAGCACCTGCGAAATTGGTAGAGTTGGATCAGGCCTTTTTGCTGAGCCAAAGCCACAATGCGGAAATATTTGTCGCTTGGGGGCGGTTAACCATTCCACTTAATTACCAGCCGGTGATGGAGCATGTTAAAACATTTTTACAGAGCGTTGGTCGGACAAAGTTTGTGGTGCCGCTGTACCGGTTATTGTTGGCCAATGGCGCTCAGCAAAAATTTGCTCAACAAATTTATCAGCAAGCACGTGCCGGTTATCATCCGTTAACACAATCGCAAATTGATAAAGCCTTTGCTGAATAACAATATTTCTTCGCCAATCAATGAGGCTCGAGCCGACAAAGTTGATTGGCGTCTACATCCTTTCACAGTTTTTTCTTTGAGTCCTTGTTAGGATTGCTGCCAACGCCAAGAACTGTTTTCAGGGCGGGTTAAGCTTTGCCACCGCAAGGTGTCGATGCGTTATTGGCGAGCGAATTTGCAAACGCTGTTGTGAACATGGCGCAGAAGCTGAGGTACTGCCAATTTAGTTGCGGTAAAAGCGATTGGGCGCATCGTGCCAATTACGATTGAAATAGTGGTTCGTTTTAAGGATGGAAAACCGAATGAAAAAAGTCATACCTTTACTTGTTTGCTTGAGCCTGTTGCCCATGTGCGTCATCGCTGACCCGACGATGGCAATGATTACTGTACAAGGCTCGGGTGCAGTGCCAACGGCGCCTGATTTTGCCCGATTGACGATGACCATTGGTAGTCGCAAGTCTGCAGTTAGCCAAGCCAAAACCGATGTTGACAGCAAAGTGGCACAAATTACTGCGATGCTGCAAAAATTGAGCGTGAAAAACTCAGACATCAACAATGCGCCACTGCGGATTTATCCAGAGTATCAGGCCGAAAAAACAACCACAGAACTATTTCGGGTGGAGCGCGAGGTGACGGTCACGGTACGAGATCTGAGTCACTACCCACAAATTCTCGAGCAAGCCGCCGTACTTGGCGTGACACAATTGCAACCGGCTGAGCTGCTGTCATCCAAATCTGAAGGCCTTTATCAACAAGCATTGCAGCTGGCGTATGCCGACGCCGAAGAAAAAGCTAATGCTCTGGCGAAGCTCAGTGGGCGCAAAATTGCCCGCGTTCATCAAATTCAGGAACAAGGCAGTTCACCGGCGCCAAGACACAAAATGGCGATGATGGGCGCTGAAGCTGTACAGTTTGGCAGCAACAATGTCAGAGCAGACCTGACAATCCAGTTTGAACTGGCTAAACCCTAAGAAATGTTCACGGCAAAGGTTTAATTTTGTGGCCAAACCAAGTATGGTAGGGGCCATTGTCGTGACCATATGTTAAAGATAAATGCTTGCTGAAAAATTAGACTTTTACCGTACTTTAGTGGCTCAGGCCGAGGCCTTAATCGCTGACGAGTCGGATATGATTGCCAACATGGCAAACCTCAGTGCGTTATTGTTTCATGAAATGCCTGATCTGAATTGGTCAGGCTTTTATATTTTACGTCAGGGTGAATTAGTTTTAGGGCCATTCCAAGGTAAAGTTGCCTGTGTCCGGATCCCCGTCGGTAAGGGTGTTTGTGGTACCGCAGTGGCGAGTGGTGAGATCCAGCTGGTAACCGACGTTCACGAATTTCCAGGCCATATTGCCTGTGATGCAGCGAGTAATTCAGAGATTGTTTTACCTGTGCGCCATCAAGGGCAGGTGATTGCCGTGCTCGATATTGATAGTCCTTCGCTCGCTCGGTTTGATCATGAAGATCAACTGGGGCTTGCTAAATTGGTGGCTGTGTTTGAGCAGCGTTTGGACCAAACTTTATGAAAGATTTGATTTCCATTCAGGACTATTTATTGTCTATTTCCGATGTCGGTGATTGGGAAGGTGAAGAAGAGTTAGTTGCAGACCGGATCAATGCTATATACCATGCGGTTTGGGAAAGAATACCAGATGACACAGACGCGGATCTTATCGACCGTGTGTTGCATGAAATTTGGGATCAACTTCGCGGCAGCACCATTATTATTGATGCCGATGAATATGAATTGATCGACTGGGCGCAAGCTCATATGCGAAAAACGCTGTCCAATGCGGATGACGAAGACGAAGACGATGCTGACGACAACGACAACGACGACAGCGATACCGATGAAGAAAACGACGAAGAAGATGAAGAGTATTGATGCATGACTAGCCAAGTCGAACCACAAGTTAAACCGCACAACGTCAAAGAAATTGTTGCTTTATTAGCGCAGCAGTTTCCACTTTGTTTCAGCCAGACCGGCGAAGCCAAACCTCTAAAGATAGGCATTTTCCAGGATTTGGTGGAACGCCTTAATGACAATCCGTTATTTAGTAAAACGCAGTTGCGTCAAGCGCTTCGGGTGTATACCTCAAGCTGGCGTTATTTGGATGCAGTCAAAGCCGGTGTAGGCAGGATAGATTTAGCGGGTGAGGCAGGTGATCTTGTTGATGAACAACAGGCTGAACATGCAGCAAAAACTCTGCTCGAAAGCAAAGCAAAAGCGGCCGAAGTGCGTAAAGCTAAAGCGCTAGAGCACAAAGCTCGTCAGCAACAACAAAAAGCGCAGGCCGAAGCATCACAACCTGCCGCCGAAGTTGCAAAAACTGACAAACCTGCTTACAAAAAAAATCCAGCAAAAACAGCCGCTAAACCAGCGAAAAGCTCTACTCTAAACGAGAAGCGTCCTGCCGCTGCCACAACACCCGTTGTTGCAGAAAAAGTGTTACAGGCAGCGACGGCTATTGATTTAGTTGTTGGTGCAAAAGTTTTAATCAAATTGGGCAAGAACCCAATGCCAGCCACTGTAGTCGAAGTAGTTAAACAGGATGTCGTGGTGCAATTAGCCTCAGGAATGGTGGTCAAAACGCACAGCGGTAGTTTGTATCAGGCTTAACCATACAGAGTCTCAGATGAAAAAATTATCCAGTATAGCCGCCGCGCTTCTGCTTATCATGGGCAGTTCCGCGCTTGCCTCCGTAACGAACGATACGGTGACAATGCCAAAATTGGCGCAATTAGATCAGCATTTCACCGCCAGCAAACGTGTTGCAGCAATTTTCACCCGCGGGCATTACCTGCAGGTCAAAATTGATGATGAATTGTCAGCAAAAGTGTTCGAGCGCTATCTGGATAGTCTGGATTATTTCCACAATGTAATGCTCAAAAGTGATATTGATGCTTTTGCACAGTATAAATTTCAGTTCGATGATGCTATTCAAAAAGGTCAGTTTGATTTTGCTTTTCAAATGTTTAATTTGAGTTTGCAGCGCCGTGCTGAGCGGTTTGATTACGCAATATCGTTATTGGAACAGCCGTTTAATTTTGATACCGTCGATAGTTATGAATATGAGAGAGAAGGCGCGCCTTGGCCTGCTGATATCGCTCAACTGAACGAGTTATGGCGTCAACGAGTTAAATTTGACGCGCTTAATTTAAAGCTGACCGGTAAAAAACCCGAAGAAATTAAAGACTTGCTGTTAAAACGCTACAAAAGCGCGAAAAAACGACTCGCTCAGACCGAAAGCGAAGATGTTTTTCAACTCGTACTTAATTCATATGCACGCAGTATCGAAGCGCATACCTCGTACTTATCACCTCGTAATGCTGATCGTTTCCAACAGGAGATGAACCTCAGCCTCGAAGGTATCGGCGCGGTGTTGCAGCTGGACGACGATTTCACGGTGATCGCAAGTTTAGTGCCTGGTGGCCCGGCAGATTTGACGAAAAAGCTCAAACCAAAAGATAAAATTGTGGGTGTTGCACAAGGTAGCGAAGAGTTTGTCGATATTGTTGGCTGGCGTTTAGATGATGTGGTTGATCTGATTAAGGGTCCCAAAGGCTCTAAAGTTCGATTACAGGTGATGGCAGCCAGTGATATTGCTGGCACAGCGCCGCAGCAAATCGAGATTGTTCGCGACAAAATCCGCTTAGAAGATCGTGCTGCCAAAGGTGAGGTTTTTAAGTCGTTGTTACATGAAAATGGTAAAAGTATTGGTGTCATCAATATTCCAAGTTTCTACAACAACCTCACAGAAGACGTCAAAAAAGAGCTTGCAGCGCTAAAAGAGAAAAAAGTCGATGGCATTATTGTCGATTTGCGTGGCAATGGCGGCGGTTCATTGCCAGAAGCTATTACCTTAACCGGCTTGTTTATCGATAAAGGCCCGGTGGTGCAGATTCGTGAAGGCAGCGGCCGGATCATGCAAAATGATGACACCGATGCCAGTATTTTTTATGACGGCCCACTGACGGTGATGGTTGATCGTTACAGCGCGTCAGCGTCAGAGATTTTTGCGGCGGCGCTGCAAGACTATGGCCGAGCCGTGATTATCGGCGAACATACTTTTGGTAAAGGCACTGTACAACAACACCGTGGTTTAGGGCGTATTTACGATACTTTCGATGGTGAACTTGGTAGTGTGCAATACACGATTGCCAAGTTTTACCGGATAAATGGTGGGAGTACTCAGCACAAGGGCGTGGTGCCCGACATCGCTTTCCCGTCGCCCATCGACCCAGCAGAATGGGGTGAAAGTAAAGAAAAGAATGCTTTACCTTGGGATTCAATCCCTGCCGCAGCCTATGTCAGTGCGCCGGATCTGAAAGTCATTCTGCCGGTACTGAATGAGAAACACCAACAGCGTGTTACTGCTGAGCCGGAATTTAATTTCTTGCAACAAGATATTGCTGACTACAAACGCGAAAAAGACGTCAAAACTATTTCATTAAATGAAAAAGATCGGCTGGCGAAAAAAGATGAGTTGGCAGTAAAAGAGTTGGCGAGAACCAATGAACGTTTAACCAGACTGAAGTTGCCGGTGGTGAAGAAAGTTGAAGATGTCCCGGAAACATTGGAAAAGTTAGACCCATTCTTAGAAGAGGCTGCTTTAATCACGGCTGATTTAATTATGAGCAACCGACTGGCGAAAAAGTAACACCAGCCAGTACTGACGCTCGCAAAAAATGACAAAGGACTGACTTCAGTCCTTTGTTTTTGTAAGAGATCCGGCTTAAATACGATGACTGTCGCACGCGTCAGTGCTGCTGTTTACGGCCACAACCACTAGGCCTTAGGTCGTCACTCACAATAGGTTTTCAGATGCAACAACCCCGCGTATCAATGCATGGGCTTTGGTCAAGCCGGTTTACTTTTATTATTGCCGCCACTGGCGCCGCTGTTGGTCTGGGCAATATTTGGAAGTTTCCCTATATCATGGGGCAAAACGGCGGCGGTGCTTTTGTATTGGTGTATTTATTGGCTATTTTGCTGATTGGTATTCCGGTATTAATGGCTGAAGTGCTGATGGGAAAACGCGGTCGGCTTAGCCCTGGTTTGACCGCCAGAGCTTTGGTGATTGAGGCCAGTGCACATCGTTATTGGCAAGTGACCGGCTGGATTGGCTTGCTGGCCGGTTTTCTTATCTTGTCTTTTTATTCAGTGATCGCCGGTTGGGCTTTTGCGTATGTCACAAAAGCTGTGCAAAATGGTTTTTCCGGTAAATCTGCCGCAGAACTAGGTCAAATGTTTAGCGAGTTTTCAGGCGATAGCAACAGTTTGCTGCTATGGACCAGCGTGGTGATTGTGTTGACTTGTGGTGTGGTAGCCCGCGGTTTAAAACAAGGGCTCGAACGCAGTCTGAAGTTAATGATGCCGCTGTTGTATTTGTTATTGGTGCTGATGGCTATTTATGCCGGGATGACGGGCGAGTTTAAACAAGCGCTGCATTTTATGTTTTATCCAGACTTTTCTAAACTCTCGGTCAATGGTGTATTGATTGCGCTTGGTCATGCCTTTTTTACGTTGAGTCTAGCGTCCGGTGTGATGATGATTTACGGCGCTTATTTACCGAACAATGTTTCTATCGTAAAAACCTCCATCTGGATTGCACTGGCTGATACCTCGGTTGCCTTGATCGCTGGCATGGTGATTTATCCCATTGTATTTGGGCAGGGGCTTGATGCCGGCCAAGGTCCAGGGCTAATTTTTGTCACGCTGCCAATTGCTTTTGCCAGTATGCCTGGCGGCGCGGTGATTGGAACGTTATTTTTTCTGATGTTGGTGTTCGCCGCATTTACCTCGACCATTGCCATGATTGAGTCAGTGGTGGCGTGGTTAATCGAATCTCGTGGTTTGTCTCGCATCAAAGCAGCCGTGCTGGCTGGCGTGGTGCTGTGGTTGATGAGTCTGCTGACGGTATTTTCGTTTAGCAATGCCAGTTGGACACAGTGGCACTTTAATTTTTTGGGCAAGGAGGTCCACAATTTATTTGAAATATTAGATCATTTAGCCGCCGATATATTACTGCCGATCGGCGGTTTACTGATTGCGCTCTTTACCGGCTGGGTAATGAAGCGCCAAGCGACCGAACAAGAGTTGAATACTTCGCCACTTGCTTATACTATCTGGCGATTCTGTATCCGCTGGTTCACACCTATTGCTATTGGTCTGGTGTTTCTGAATCTTGTCGGCGTACTCTGACTATAACTAAAAAGCCCGGTTGAATCGGGCGCTGAGTAACGATCATGACCTTGAATATAAAACAGCCCAGCCTGCTGGATGCGTTGATCCCTCTTGTGATGTTAATTATGTTATTGGGCTTGTCAGTGCACCTTTATGGTAGTGACTCATCCTATGGCCCGAATCAAATTGCTTTATTTGTTGCCGCCGGTGTGGCGTTGATTATTGGTCTAAAAAACGGTTATCAATGGTCCGAGCTTGAACAAGCGATGGTGCATGGTATTTCGCTCTCGCTCGGGGCTATTCTGATCCTGTTTGCCGTGGGTGCTTTAATTGGCACTTGGTTATTGTCAGGGACGGTTCCCTCCTTGATTTATTTCGGCTTACAAATTTTAAACCCATCTTGGTTTTATGCCGCGACCTGTATTTTGTGTGCGGTGGTTGCCTTAAGTATTGGTAGCTCGTGGACGACGGCGGCGACGATTGGCGTGGCACTGATAGGTGTGGCAATGGGCTTAGGTCTATCGCCGGTGGTCACGGCGGGGGCAATTATTTCGGGTGCTTATTTTGGTGATAAAATGTCACCACTTTCGGATACCACCAATTTGGCGCCAGCTATGGCAGGAGCTGAACTTTTTGAGCATATCCGCCATATGACTTGGACCACAGTGCCGAGTTTATTCATCTCAATTTTGATTTTTAGCCTGATGGGTTTTAACCATACGGGTGAGGCTGATGCCCAGAAAATTTTGCAGTTAAGTGCGGAACTACAGAAACAATTTGATATTCATTGGTATCACTTATTGCCGATGGTGGTGCTGATGACGATGGCCATCAAAAAAGTCCCGGCGTTTCCTACGGTTTTTATCGGTGCGTTATTGGGAGGCGTCTGGGCGGTATTATTTCAATCCGAGTTGATCGCAAGGATGACTGATCAGACATTGCCGGCATTTTTAGGCACGTTAAAAGTGGTTTGGACCACCTTGCACAGTGGTTTTACGATTGAAACCGGTAACTTGGAGCTGGATAAATTATTATCTGGTGGCGGTATGGCAAAAATGATGAATACCGTGTGGCTCGTGATGTCAGCGATGGTATTTGGCTCGGTGCTGGAACATACCGGATTGTTAAAACGATTTGTACAAATCATTTTGGCCAGAGCACATAGCACAGGATCGTTAATTACCAGCACTATTGTTACTTGTATTGCGACGAACATTTTAACGGCCGATCAGTATATGGCGATTGTGATGCCGGGCCGGATGTACAAAGAAGAATATGCACGACGTGGATTGGCGCCGGTGAATTTATCACGCACTTTAGAAGATGGCGGCACCATCACCAGCCCGCTTATTCCTTGGAATACTTGTGGCGCCTATATGCATGGTGTTTTAAATATTAATCCGCTGGATTATATCTTTTATGCCTTTTTTAACTTAATTAACCCAGTGCTGGCGATAATCTATGCCTATTGTGGCATTAAAATTTTGAAATTGACGCCGCCACCAGCTGTGTTGCATAACGTGGTGCAGGGCGCAGTGCCTGCAGGTGCAAGCATGCCGGACGCGGCATTAAAGTCGTAACGTCGGTGGTTGTTGAGGGGCATATTTAGGCGCAGCGCGCTTTTAGGCCCCTCTTTTTAAGTTTTATGTGACCGGCAAGACTACGTCTTTTAATGACTCAACCATATTCATCGCGCATTTGCTTTGCCATCGACGGTGCAGAGCTTGGCAGTGTTACAATTTTTTGAATGTGTCGGCGGCGTTATAGTCCGCAAATTTATCCTCTTTTTAGCCATTTTCTGATGGAGTCGTTATGAGCCAGTCGCGTCAAATCAAACGTTTAACTGATTACCAGGCCCCGGCCTTTCTTACGCACAGTATTGAACTTGAGTTTGTGCTCGATGCCACCGCCACCCAAGTAACTGCCAGCAGTCGCCTAAGCCGTCAGGGCTCGCACCTGCAGCCATTGAAATTAGATGGTCACGGTTTTGAATTGATTGGCGTCTGGATTAATAATGTGGCTGTGACCAACTACCAGCAATCCGAAGAATCGCTGATCCTGAACCAGGTGCCAGACGAGTTTGAACTTCGAATTATCACCCAATTAAATCCCTCGAAAAATACTGCGTTGGAGGGGTTGTATCTCTCTGGCGGCGCCTATTGCACGCAGTGTGAGGCGGAAGGCTTTCGGCGGATCACCTATTATCAGGATCGGCCCGATGTGCTGGCGGTATTTACCACCCATATCACTGCCGATGCCACAAGCTATCCACAATTGCTGTCAAACGGCAATTTGATTGCTGACCAATTGATCAGTGGTGGGAAACGCCGTGTCAGTTGGTTTGATCCTTTCCCAAAACCTTGTTACTTATTTGCTTTAGTGGCCGGTGATTTTGATGAGTTGACGGACAGTTACACCACCGGTAGCGGGCGCGAGGTTGCGTTGAAGTTTTATGTCGACAAGGGCAATCAACAACGTGCCAGTTTTGCTTTGCAGTCGTTAAAACGAGCGATGTTGTGGGACGAGCAAGAGTTTGGTCTTGAATACGATTTAGATATTTATATGGTCGTCGCCGTCGATTTTTTCAATATGGGGGCGATGGAAAACAAAGGTCTAAATGTGTTTAACAGCAAATTTGTGCTGGCTAACCCGCAGACGGCGACCGATGTTGACTACTTTAATATCGAAAGTATTATCGGCCATGAATATTTTCACAATTGGACCGGCAACCGCGTGACATGTCGGGACTGGTTTCAACTGAGTCTAAAAGAAGGGTTGACGGTATTTCGTGATCAGCAATTTAGTGCCGCGATGGGCTCGCCAACCTTGTGCCGAATTGATGCCATCAAAACCATTCGTACCGCGCAGTTTGCCGAAGACGCGGGGCCAATGGCACATCCGATCCGTCCGGAGCAAGTGCTAGAAATGAATAATTTCTATACGGTGACGGTGTACGACAAAGGCGCAGAAGTCATCCGGATGCAACATACCTTGTTGGGGCAAGCTGGTTTTCGGCGTGGGATGGATTTATATTTCCAACGTTTTGACGGTAAGGCTGTCACCTGCGATGATTTTGTGCAGGCGATGCAAGATGCGAATCAGTTTGACATGAGTCAATTCCGACGTTGGTATCAGCAGGCCGGTACGCCAGAGCTCACAGTGACGGTGGCTGCGAACGCGCAGCAGAACAGTTTTACCTTGACGTTAACTCAACAAACTAACCCAACGGCCGATGGTAGCGCGAAATTGCCATTGGTGTTACCGGTTCGGGTGGAATTGATTAGTACCTGTCTGAGTTATCGCCAGCAACAGTTGCTGGTGTTAGAAAAGGCCGAGCAAAGCTTTGAATTTACCCAGGTTCCCGCTAACTTGCAGGTGGTGGTGCTGGCAGACTTCTCGGCGCCGGTGAAACTTAAGCAACAGCTCAATTTGACCGATTTACTATTTATTGCCGCCCATGCTAGTGACGGCGTGGCACGCTGGGATGCGATGCAGCAAATCTGGTCCGATTTAGTTCGTCAGTCAGTCGTAGCTCAGCGCGCTGCGGTGATCCCTGAAAGTTTGCTGACGATGTTTCGGCAGCTGCTTGAACAACCGTTGGCTGATTTGGCATTTACGGCAGAGCTGTTAAGTTTGCCAACCTACGACACTATCGCCGAGCAATATTCGACCATTCCTGTTGACGCTATTCTTGATGCCTTGGTCAGTTTCCGTCAGCAAATTGCTTGTCAGTTAACAGGTGAGTTATTACGCTGTTATCAAGCACTCCCGCGTGAAGCTTATCAGTATGAACCTCGTCAGGTGGGGGGCCGGAAGTTACAAAGCCTTTGTTTGGCGTATTTAGCGCCGGGCATTTCTTCGCAGGTGTCGCTCGGTCATATTGTGACATCGACGATTCAAATTATGTTGAATCAGCACTACCAACAGGCAGACAACATGACCGACCGTCAGGCGGCAATTGTGGCAGCTGTGCAGGCAGGACTGACCGAAGCAAAACCTTTACTGCAGGATCTATTACAACGCGATGGTCAAGATCCGTTGATCTTTGATAAGTGGGCGAGCTTGCAGGTCAGTATGCCAACAGAGGAGGTCTTTAACACGATTGAGACCATTACCGGTTATCCGCAATTTAGTTGGAATAATCCAAATAGGGTACGAGCCGTCTTTAGTGCTTTTAGTCACCACAATCCGCAGCAGTTCCATCGTACCGACGGTAAGGGTTATCAACTGCTGGCGAAAATTGTTGGCCAGATTGATCAAAAAAATCCACAACTGGCAGCAAGGTTAATCACGCCGTTATTGTCTTGGCGGCGGTATGACCACAACCGTCAACAATTAATTAAGCAGCAATTGGAGTTATTGCGCGCTGAGCCCGGTTTAAGTAACGATTTATTTGAAAAAGTTGCCAGAAGCCTGGACTAATGCAACGTATTTATCGTTTTCGGCTGGAGCTCTCGACTGAACAGTGCCTTGGTTATTATCAGGGCATCATCCAATACGTGTTGGTGCAAGCTGAATCGGGCGAGCGCGTGCAGCTGCGAGCCGAACATTTTCGGGCATTTTTCAGTCATCATGGCTTATCGGGCCATTTTGAACTGACAACAACACAACAGGGTAAGTTTGTTGCACTAAAAAAATTAAATTAGAGTATATGCTTTAAACGGTGAATTAAAACGCATGCGACATTTTTTGGTTATTTATTCTTAATTTTCATCGAGTTAGTCAATAGACTCGGCTGTCATGAACAGGCAGTTAAACTTGACGACAGCAAGAATCAAGCTGAACACGACCATTCCCGAAAAAACTAAAGCCAAATCAACAGATTTCCGGCAAAGCAAGCCTTGCGCCCATTAGAAAATGATGTAATTATTTTAATCAAGTGGGTAGAGATCAGAGCAGTTGAAATCACTCATTCATTACAATAACAAAATATACCTGCAGGGACAGGGGGGAGATCACAAGATGAACAAAAGACCATTTGCCTTTGCTAAAAATCCTTTAGCATTGAGCGTCGCGTCTGCGCTGTTAGCCTTGTCTGCAACATCAATTCAAGCGGCCAGTTTTACTATTGGCGACGACGTTGAAGTTGTATTCGACTCAAGCTTTTCTTATGGTGCAAGCTATCGTGCCGAAGATCGGAATTGGGATACCATCAGTAAAGTTAATCATCCAAGATTTAACTGGACTGGCTACAATGCCGCGACCAACAACATATATCCAGCGTCTGAAATCTGGAAAAACGCAGGGGGCTACTCATCAAATGGTGATGCTGGTAACCTGAACTACGATAAAGGCAATAAATTCTCTGAGTTATTTAAAGGTACTCACGAGTTATCCATTACCAAAGGTGATTTTGGCCTGTTCAGCCGCTTTATGTATTTTTACGACGCGGCATTAATGGACGACAAAGGCGCTTACACTAATCCTATCTCCGGCAATCATGTTGACCCATGTGCAGATGATGATGCACGTGATTTAGCATGCCGTGATGTTCGTTTACTTGATGCCTATGTTTTCGCCAACTTTTCGTTGAATGACGGTGCAAACCCGTTATCCATCCGTTTAGGTAATCAGGTACTAAGCTGGGGTGAAAGTACGTTAATTCAGCATGGTATTAACATTACGCCAATTGATGTTGGTATTGCGCGTCTGCCAGGTGCAGATTTAAAAGAAGCTTATATTCCGGTGGGGATGTTTACGGCTTCTTTAGGCATCACCGAACAACTGTCTGCTGAAGTTTTCTATCAGTACCAGTGGCAAAATAGTTACTTACCCGTCCCTGGTTCGTATTTTTCCACCAACGACTTTGCTGGTAAAGGTGGTTATGCGCAGAACATTCAACTAGGTTTTGCCGGTAATCCGGATATTGATTTAACAACTTTATTGGCTGGTTTAAACGGCATTGGTAGCAGCGTTGCTGCTGCAAGTGCGGTATTAGCAAATCCAAATGCACCCGCTGCGGCCAAACAACAAGCGCAAGCTTCGCTTGGTCTGTTGTCACAAGCGTATCTGGCTTATCCAACCAAAGTGACGTTACGTCCTTATGGCGATGCCGGGGAAATCGAGCCAAAAGATGGCGGCCAGTACGGTGTGAAGTTAGAGTACTTTTCGCCTGAGTTGAACGATACCGAATTTGCTTTATACCACATGAATTACCATAGTCGTGTGCCGGTAATTTCAGGTATTGCTTCAGACTTCCGTACTGCGGCCATTCAGTCCGATATCGGTTTCCTCGCTGCAAATGCTGGCAACATCACCAAAGAAAATGTATCGAGCTTAAAGGCGATGTCCAAAGGTTTAATTCAGTATCCAGAAGATATTAAACTGTACGGTTTTAGCTTTAATACCACGCTTGACGGCACATCCATTGCTGGTGAACTTGCTTACCGTCAGGATGAACCGCTGCAAATTGATGACGTTGAAATTCTTTATGCGGGTATGCCTGAGCAGCTAGCTATTGCTGGCATTCGTCCAGACTTGGCCGGAATTTCACAAATTGGCCGCTTTAATAACGCTAAAGTGCAACCAGGACAATTTGCGCAAGGCTTTATTTTGGCAGATACCACCCAGGCGCAGGTTACCATCACGCACTTGTTTGGCCCGGTGCTGAATACTGACAACTTCACTCTACTAGGTGAGATTGGCGGGATTAAAATCAAAGATATGCCAGATCAAGATGTCTTACGCTTAAACGGTCCTAACACCGACCGTAGCGGTTTTCCGCTGATGGGTACCAACGGCGTCGGTGGACCACTGATTTCAAAAACTGGTTTGCATACCGGCGTGTCTAATGGCGCTGAAACGAACCCGTTCCCAACGGCTTCGGCCTGGGGTTATCGGTTGGTTGCAATTGCAAACTATAACAACATTATGGCTGGCGTTAACTTGACCCAACGTCTGGTGTTTTCGCATGACGTGAATGGTATTACACCCGATCCGTTGTTTATGTTTTCTGAAGACAAAAAATCGCTCAGCTACAGCTTAGCCTTTGATTATTTAAGTCAATGGTCGGCTGAAGTTGCTTACAACGCCTTTTTTGGTGGCGTAGGTACAACCAACAACACTGAAGACCGTGATTTTGTGTCTTTTAACATCAAATACTCATTATAAGGGACGAGAGAGTCTTATGAAAAAACTCACCCTACTATCGTCCGCCATTGCATTAATTATTAGCTGTGGCGCATTGGCAAAACTTCCTGCTGATCAGGTTGCTCGCCTTGGTGTTGATTTAACACCGCTTGGTGCTGAAAAAGCCGCCAATAAAGATGGCAGTATTCCAGCTTGGACCGGTGGTATTACTTCGGTACCTGCTGGTTATAAGGCTGGTGATCATCACCCTGATCCGTTCGCTGCGGACAAAGTGGTGTTCACGGTCAGCAAAGCCAATATGGAACAACACAAAGCGTTGTTATCGCCGGGTCAACAGGCGTTGTTTAGCCTGTATCCGGAGACGTACAAAATGAACGTCTATCCAACTCAGCGCTCGGCGTCTTATCCACAGTATGTGTATGACGCAACCAAAAAAATCGCTGGCAGTGCCGAACTGGTGCAAGGCGGTAATGGCATCATCAATGCTGCTATTGGTATTCCATTTCCAATTCCAGCCAACGGTTTAGAAGCTATTTGGAACCACATTGTGCGTTACCGTGGTGTTGCAGCAACACGCAATGGTGGTCAAGCTGCACCAACAGCGACCGGTGCTTATACCTTGATTGGCTTTAACGAAGAGATCATGTTTAAGTATTCTGATCCAGCGGCAACAGCACAAGCGTTGCAGGCGGAAAACATTTTGTTCCGGTTCAAACAAAGCGTGACCACTCCAGCGCGTCTGGCAGGGACCGCACTGTTAGTGCATGAAACGATGGATCAGGTGAAAACACCGCGTCAGGCATGGACTTACAATACCGGCCAGCGCCGTGTTCGTCGCGCGCCAAACGTAGCGTACGATGCGCCAGGAACGGCTTCAGATGGTCTTCGCACGACAGATGACTTCGATATGTTTAACGGTTCACCAGACCGTTACACATGGGAGTTAAAAGGGAAGCAAGAAATGCTGATCCCTTACAACAGTTATAAACTTCATAGCAAGGATACGAAGTACGCCAGTCTGTTGACTGCGGGTCACTTAAATCCTGACTACGTGCGCTGGGAAAAACATCGGGTTTGGGTGGTTGAAGCGACCCTAAAATCTGGTATGCGTCATGTGTACGGCAAACGTGTCTTTTATATTGATGAAGACAGCTGGCAGATCCATGTTGCTGACTTGTACGACGCTCGCGGTGAATTGTACCGTGTGGCGGTGGCGCATGGTCTAAACTACTACGAAGTGCCTACTCACTGGAGTACATTAGAGGTCTATCATGACTTGAACTCTCGCCGCTATATCGCGATCGGTTTAGACAATGAAGACAGAATGTATGATTTCTCCGTGAAATTGTCTGATAACGACTTTACTCCGGCCGCATTGCGTCGGGAAGGTACCCGTTAATCAGTCTGTTTGTTAACAAACGGTTGGCTTGTGCCAACCGTTTTTGTTTCAGTTTAACCCTTGAGTAATAGCTCTAATGATGTCGAAAATTTTGTCAAGATTAGGCCTTTTTTGTGTTCTGTTGCCTGCTCCACTGTTGGCGGAAACACAACCTCAGGCCGCCTACCAATTGCCACGGGCTGTGCATTCAGTGCTGACCGATATTATTCCTGTGGGCGCAAAGTTCTGGATGGCCGCTGGTGAACGTGGTCATATCTTACAAAGCATGGACGGAAAGGTTTGGCAACAAATGCCGGTTCCGCTGCAATCAAATTTGAATTCTATTTATTTTGCGGATGCCAGTCATGGTTGGGCCGTTGGCCACGATGCAAGTATTTTGCATTCGAATGACGGTGGTTCTAGCTGGCAGATCCAACAGTATTTACCTGAACTAGATAAGCCGTTATTTGATATTTATTTTAAAGACCCGCAGCAGGGGATTGCCGTAGGTGCTTATGGCATGTTTTATCGCACCAGTGACGCCGGTAAGACATGGCAGAACGAATTTCATCTGGAATTGGCAAGTGAAGACGATCAACAGCTCCTTGCTGAGTTAAAAGAGACCGATCCGGAAGGTTTTGCAGTCGAAATGGGGTCGGTTTTACCGCATTTTAATCGGCTATACGCCGATGGCTCGACCTTATATCTCGTTGGCGAGGCGGGTTTTTTTGCTAAAAGCGATGATTTTGGCGTCACTTGGCAACGTCAGCCCGAATTTTATAACGGTTCCCTGTTTGGAGTTACCCGCACTAAAGCACTGAGCTTGATTGCCGTTGGTTTGCGTGGTCACGTATTTCGCAGTACTGATCAGGGCGCGAACTGGCAGCAAATTCAGGTACCGTCGCCATCGACCCTCAATAGTGTGCTGAACGATCAGAATGGTCGTGTTTATTTGCTAGGCAATGCCGGCACTCTATTATTTAGTGATGATGATGGTCAAACCTTTGGTGCGATGAATCAACAAGATGGCAAAGCCATTTTAAATGCGGTCGTGATTGCAGACCAATTGGTGCTCGCAACAGAAGCCGGAATTAAAACCGTTCAGTTAAAAGAAATTGAAGCCTTATGAAAACCAGTCGTTTTATTAACAAGTGCGAATATGCGCTATTTCGACACCGTGCTGTTGTGATATTGGCGTTTTTTGCGATGACGTTATTTTTGTTGTTTAAAGCCAGTCAGATTAAGCTTGACGCTGGTTTTACCAAAAATATTCCGTTAAAACATGAATACATGCAGACCTATTTAAAGCACGCCAAAGACTTTGGCGGGGCCAATAATATTCTGATCTCGGTTTGTGATGCGTCTGGGAACATTTTTAACCCACAATTTTTTGACTCGTTTAAAAAAATCCACGATCAAGTGTATTACATGCCTGGCGTTGATCGGGTGTTAGTCAAATCGTTATTTAGCCCAAGCACTCGTTTTGTCGAAGTGGTGGAAGATGGTTTTGCCGGTGGGCCGGTGATCCCAGCCGATTTTTCGCCTGACGCTAAAGGCCTTGCGATTGTAAAACAAAACGTCGACAAGGCGGGCATTGTTGGCCGAATGGTCGCTGATGATTACAGCTGTGCGATGGTAACTGCGCAATTGCAGGAGATTAACCCTGATACGAACGAAAAACTCGATACGATTGCCTTTGCCACGCAGCTTGAAACTGAAGTTCGCGGTCAGTTCGAAAATGAACAGTTGTCGGTGCATATTATTGGTTTTGCCAAAATGGTGGGTGATGTTGCCGAAGGTGCCAAAGGCGTCTTAGCATTTTTTGCTTTGGCGATCGTAATCACGACCGTGATGGTATTCTTATTCTCAAAATCACTGACGTTAACGATTCTACCTATCGCCTGCTCGCTGATTGCGGTTATTTGGCAGATGGGGTTACTTACGGTGTTGGGTTTCGGTATTGACCCGATGTCCATTCTGGTGCCGTTTTTGGTATTTGCCATTGGCGTCAGCCACGGCGTGCAAATGATCAATGCTACCGGCAAAAATGTGGCTGCTGGTCTTGATGCAAAAACTGCAGCACAAGCCAGTTTCCGCCGTTTATTAATTCCGGGCGGAGTGGCGCTATTATCCGACACTGTTGGCTTTATTACGCTGTTAATTATTGAAATTGGCGTCATCCGAGAACTGGCGATCACCGCAAGTTTAGGCGTGGGCGTCATTATTCTCACCAACTTATTCCTGCTGCCGGTGTTGATGTCTTTTGTACGATTTAAGCCTTCTTATGTAGAGGCGGTGTCGGCACCAACACCCAAAGCTGATAAATTCTGGCGGGCGTTATCGGCCAGTACTGAACCCAAAGTTGCATCGATGATTTTGTTACTGGCTGCGGTCTTGTTTGGGGCTGGTTATTACCAGAGCCAACAGCTGAAAATTGGTGATTTACACCCAGGAGCCGCGTCGTTACATGCTGATTCTCGCTACAATCAGGACACATTTTTAATTACCGACCGTTATGCTATTTCTGTCGACTACATCAATGTCATGGTCGAAACCGATGCCAATGGCTGTACCTTCCACCCGATAATGGACAAGATTGATCAGTTTCAGTGGCGGATGGAAAATGTACCCGGTGTGCAAAGCGCTGTGTCGTTGCCGTCGGTGTCAAAAACCATCAATGCAGCTTTTAATGAAGGCAACGTCAAATGGCGGATTTTACCCAGAACGACTGAGTCATTAGTGCAGTCATCGTCGCGGGTTGAAACCAGTACGGGCTTACTCAACGGTGATTGTTCAGTAATGCCGGTGATTTTATTTTTAAATGATCACAAAGCGGAAACGATTGAAAAAGTGGTAGCGCAAGCGAAAAAAATTGGCGCTGAGCTTGGCACGGACACTACCAAGTTTATGTTGGCATCAGGACCCGTTGGAGTGATGGCGGCAACCAATGAAGCGGTAGCTGCGGCACAAACCCCGATGACGATGTACGTTTATGGTGCGGTCATCTTGTTGTGTTTAATCAGTTTCCGTTCGCTGCGCGCGACTATGGCCGTGATCATCCCGTTGTATATCGTTACGGTACTGGCAACAGCGTTAATGACGCTGCTGGATATTGGATTGACGGTGTCAACGTTGCCGGTGATTGCATTGGGCGTAGGGATTGGTGTCGATTACGGTATTTATATCCTGACGAACATGACCCAACCGCTGCGTGACGGCATGCCACTACGTGAAGCCTATTACAATGCCTTGAAGTCAACCGGCAGCGCGGTGCTCTTTACTGCGATTACGCTTGCGATAGGCGTAAGTACCTGGGTATTTTCAGCATTGAAGTTCCAGGTGGATATGGGGATCCTGCTGACCTTCATGTTTATTGTCAATATGCTTGGTGCGGTGTTTGTTCTGCCGGCGTTGGCTGCATTTTTCTGGCGGAAAAATCGTTAACACCACAAAGATGCAATATTTTCCAAAAGCATGTTTATGCAAATAAACTCTTCAAAATGGCCTTCGGGCCATTTTGTTATTTAATAAGCTTGAATATTGTGTCAAATCTGTCATTTAGCTCTGGTACAACCAGTGAGAAACGCAGAAATAAAGCTCGAAAAGCACTACAATTGGCAATAGACTTCGCACCTGACACGCTCTGTATGTAATGCACAATCCTGCTTTCCTTACGCAGAGATTAAAACAAGGATACAAAAATGGCACTGATAGACGGTCAACCATCTGTACTTCTACAAAACGTAAGTAAACTCATCAGACAAAAAGTGAAAGATCAGGTTGAACTGGTTGAAAAATTTACCTTCAATCTTTATGGCAATGTTGCGAACGAAGATATGTTTGGCCGCAACGACAGCGATTTATACGGCGCTGCGTTAAGCCTGTGGCAAACACTCAATACGCAAGCGGACGACAACGCCAAAATCCGGGTTTTTAACCCTGAAATTGCCCGACATGGTTGGGAATCAAAACATACCATCGTGGAAATTGTCGTCAAGGATATGCCATTTCTGGTCGATTCAGTGCGGATCGCATTAAACCGGCACAATATTACCGCGCATTTATTGTTGCATTATCCACTGCAAACTTTCCGCAATGCTAAAGGTGATATTACTGAGTTCTATAAGCTTGGCACCAAAGAAAGTCCCACCACCCGCCAGACGGTTTTTCATATTGAAATTGATCGGATGACCGACAAATCTACCATGGATAACTTAATTGCTGAGCTTGACTCCGTAATGCAGGACGTATCCTTGGCCGTGGTAGACTGGCAACCAATTAAAGCCAAATTAACACAGGTGATTGCTGAATTGCCTGCCAACAGTGGCAAAGCCTCGGCTGAGCAGATTGCAGAAACCACCGAGTTTTTAAATTGGTTGGCGAAAGACAACTTTACTTTGCTCGGGTATCGTCAATACGCCATCGTGCCGGTACAAGGTGATTACCGGATCGAAGGGATGGCTGATACCGCTTTAGGTTTGATGCGCCGTAGTGTTTCTCGAGATTTGATGTTGTCTGACTTGCCTGACGTTGCAAGAAAGCAGGCGCTTAACAGTGGCTCGCTCATTCTGACTAAAACCAACAATAAATCCAGAGTGCATCGCCCAGCCTACATCGATTACATCGGGATCAAACGTTTTGATGCACAAGGCCGAGTCGTCGGTGAAGACCGTTTTATCGGTTTGTATTCGTCTTCGCTTTATAACAATAGCGCGGGTGATATTCCGCTGTTGAAAAATAAACTTGCCAAAGTGATGGCCGCTTCTGAATTTGCCGCCGGCACCCATGCTTATAAAGCTCTGCTGAATATCCTGGAAACTTATCCACGGGATGAACTCATTCAGGCCGATGCTGATGAGTTATTGGATATTGCGACTGGTGTATTACAGATGCAAGAACGGGATATGACCCGGGTCTTTATGCGTAAAGATGCATTTGGCCGTTTTGTCTCAGCGATGGTTTATGTGCCGCGGGAGCGTTATAACACGCAGTTGCGTAAAGACACCCAGCAGATCCTGCAGGACTTTTTAGGCAGCACCGAGCCGGTAGAATTTACCACCTATTTCTCAGAATCTATGCTGGCTCGGACGCATTATTTTGTCCGGATCAACGACAGCAATATCGAGTTCAATGTGAAAGACATCGAAAATAACCTAATTGAAGCCGCCCGTACCTGGGAAGATAAATTAGCCAGTGCACTGATTGGCCGGTTTGGTGAATTAAGTGGTCGTGAGTTAGGCCTGAAATACATCAATGCTTTCCCGCGCTCGTACAAAGAAGAAATGTTACCAAACGACGCGTTGGTTGATATCGTCAAGCTCGAAGCGTTGACGGAAGAAAATACCTTGGAAATGTTGTTCTATCGCCCGCAGGAAGAGAAAGATGATTCCAAAGCGGTTCGATTAAATCTTTTCCACAAAGCGCATCCAATCCATTTATCTGACGTGTTACCCATGTTGGAAAATTTCGGTTTGCGCGTGATTGGTGAAACCCCTTATGCCGTGCGTTGCCCAGATGGTTCAGTCAGCTGGATTTTAAACTTCAGTATGGAACTCAATGGCAAAGTGCCATTAGATTTTGAAGCGGCACAGCAGTTGTTCCAAGAATCTTTTGCCAAGGTCTGGAAAGGCGATTTAGAAGATGATGGTTTTAACCGTCTGATTTTAGGTGCCGGTTTAACAGGCCGCGAAGCCTCCTTATTGCGCTCTTTTGCCAAATATAAGCGCCAAATTGGTGGCACATTTAGTCAGGCCTATGTTGAATCAACTTTTGGCCGCTATCCAATATTGGCTGGTTTATTGGTACAAATTTTTAATAGTAAATTTGCGCTGACTGACGCCGATCCCGCCAAAGCAGCAAAACTTGAAGCCGAAATTCTGGCACAACTTGAACATGTGGCGAACCTTGATGACGATCGGATCATCCGTCGTTTCTTAGCCATCATTCAGGCGATCGTTCGAACCAACTACTTCCAATGCGCTGCTGATGGCACTGATAAACCGTATATTTCGTTTAAAGTGCGTCCGGCGTTAATTCCAGATATCCCATTGCCACTGCCGTTTTTTGAAATTTTTGTCTACTCGCCAAGAGTGGAAGGTGTCCATCTACGGTTTGGTAAAGTGGCTCGTGGTGGCCTGCGTTGGTCAGACCGTCGTGAAGATTTCCGCACCGAAGTGCTGGGCTTAGTCAAAGCACAACAAGTAAAAAATACCGTGATTGTTCCGGTGGGTGCTAAAGGTGGTTTTGTTTGTAAAAAATTGCCTGAAACGGGCGGTCGCGAAGCATGGCTGAACGAAGGTAAAGCATGTTACCGAACGTTTATCCGTGCGCTGTTGGATATCACAGATAACATCGTGCTTGGCCAAATTGTGCCGCCGAAGGATGTTGTTCGCCTGGACGAAGATGACCCGTATTTGGTGGTTGCTGCCGACAAAGGCACCGCAACCTTCTCAGATATTGCCAATGGTATTTCATTGGAATACAACCACTGGTTAGGTGATGCTTTTGCCTCAGGTGGCTCGAACGGTTATGACCATAAAGGCATGGGTATTACCGCTCGCGGTGGCTGGGAATCAGTAAAACGGCATTTCCGCGAGTTGGGTACCGATTGTCAAACAACCGATTTTACCGTAGTTGGTATTGGTGACATGGCGGGTGACGTATTTGGTAACGGTATGCTGTTGTCAAAGCATATCCGGTTGCAGGTCGCGTTTAACCACATGCACATTTTTGTCGATCCAAACCCGGTTTCAGCGACATCTTTTGTTGAACGTGAACGGTTATTTAATTTACCAAATTCAACCTGGGACGATTACAACCGTGAGCTAATTTCTGAAGGTGGTGGTATTTTCCTGCGTAGCGCAAAAGCGATTAAGCTGACGCCACAAATTCAGCAAATGCTTGGGACTGATAAGAGCAGCTTAACGCCGAATGAGCTGATCCGAGCGTCACTGATGATGGAAGTTGATTTGATTTGGAATGGCGGCATCGGCACTTATGTCAAAGCCACTGACGAATCTCATGCCGAAGTGGGCGACCGTGCGTCAGAGCCTTTGCGGATTAACGGTAAAGAAGTCAAAGCCAAAGTCATTGGCGAGGGTGGTAATTTAGGGACTACCCAGCGCGGCCGTATCGAATATGCCAGTCATGGCGGCTGTATCAACACCGACTTTATCGACAACGTGGGTGGTGTGGACTGTTCAGACAACGAAGTGAACATTAAGATCCTACTTAATGCACTGGTGGCGAGTGGTGATTTAACTCTGAAACAACGTAATGAATTGCTATACAGCATGACCGACGATGTGTCAAATATCGTTATTAACGATTGTTACCGCCAAACCCAGAGTATTTCGGTGTCATCGTTGCTCGGTGCTGAGCAAATGAAAGAATACACCCGTTTTATTCATGCGCTCGAAAAAGATGGCAAGCTCAATCGCGAGCTGGAATTTTTACCATCGGACGACGCGTTAGCCGAGCGGATGGTCAAAGGTGCTGGTTTAACTCGCCCAGAATTAGCCATTCTGACCGCCTACGGTAAAATGGTGTTAAAAGAGCAGTTAGTACTGCCAGAAATTTATGAAAATAACTATTTCAAACAAGAGCTGTTCTTGGCGTTCCCACAGGTCTTACAAGACAAGTACGCCAAACAGATGGAAAACCATCCACTAAAAGCCGAAATTATTGCCACAAAACTCGCCAATATGATGGTGAATGATATGGGTGCCAATTTCGCGCAGCGGATGATGGAAGAAACCGGATCGACAGTATCTGAAGTGGCGATTTGTTTTGCTATCGCCCGTGATCTGTTTGATTTAGAACGTGTGTGGCATCAACTTGAATTGTTGGACACAGTGATCCCAGCTCAATTGCAGATAAAGTTGCTGTTCCAGCTGCGACGTACCATGCGTCGTGCAACACGTTGGTTCCTGCGTCATCGCAATAAAGCGTTGGATATTGAGCAATCAGTCGCGTTCTTTAAGCCGGCTTATCAGCAAATTACCGATCAGTTGCCACGGTTACTTGCAAGTAACGAAGCCGAATCACTGCAGGCTAATCAAGACAAGCTGATAGCACAGCAAATTCCAGCCGACGTCGCTCGTTATCTGTCGCAGTTAAGTACGGTGTTCTCGGTGATGGACATTGCGCAGGTCGCTGACGCGGAACAAATAGATTTGCTGCTGGTGGCAGAAATCTATTTCAAACTGGGTGATAAACTTGACTTGCACTGGTTCCTTGACCAAATTACCAATCAACCAGTTAGCAACCATTGGCAAGCGCTGGCACGGGCGTCATACCGTGAAGAGCTGGATTGGCAACAACGTGCGCTGAGCCAAGTTGTGGTCAGAACTTGTGGTGGACAATGTCAGGCGGAAGACGTGATCAGCCGCTGGTTGACGTCGAACGAATATGTGTTGGCCCGTTGGAGTTTGATGCTCGCCGAGTTCAAAACGACGAAGATCCACGAGTTCGCCAAATTCTCAGTGGCACTGCGTGAGTTGATGTTGTTAAGCCATCACTGTGATTCAGTGAAATAATATTTCCGTTGGAGAAATGATCTGAATCGACAGAATGCCCCGACCCCTCGGGGCATTCTTTTACCCAGAGTTTTATTTATCTGGCCATGATTTTAGCTGCGGTGTTTGCGCCGCAGATCTTTTTGTAAAAGTAGGTTTGTTATGTTTTATCAACTCGCTCGACAGCTGATGTTTTGTGCCGATGCTGAAAAGTCGCATCATTTTGCATTGGGTAGTTTAAAAACACTGCAACATACACCGTTGTCGGTATTTTGGCGCCAGCAATTGCCGAATAAACCAGTGACCGTCGCGGGGATCCAGTTTGATAATCCGGTTGGATTGGCAGCGGGTCTTGATAAAAACGCTGACTGCATCGATGCTTTTGCGCAAATGGGTTTTGGTTTTATCGAAGTTGGCACTGTCACCCCAAGGCCGCAAGTTGGTAACGACAAACCACGAATTTTTCGTTTGCCAGAAGCGAACGCCATTATTAATCGAATGGGTTTTAACAATAAAGGCGTTGACTATCTGGTTGAGAATGTCAAAAAAGCGCGTTACCAAGGTGTGCTTGGTATCAATATTGGTAAGAATAAAGACACGCCAAACGAGCAGGGTAAGGATGATTATATTCACTGCATGCGGAAGGTTTATCCGTATGCCAGTTATATCACGGTCAATATTTCCTCGCCTAATACCCCCGGCTTACGTGATCTTCAGTTTGGTGATGCGCTGATGGATTTATTAATCAGCGTTAAGAACGAGCAACTCGATTTAGCCGCAAAGTATCAGAAATATGTGCCGGTTTTCGTCAAAATTGCGCCGGATATGGACGAAGTTGCGGTGCAGCAAGTGGCTGATACTTTATTACAAAGTAAGCTCGATGGCGCTATCGCAACCAATACCACACTCGATCGCAGTTTGGTGCAAGGCCTTCAATTTGCAGAAGAAATGGGCGGGCTTAGCGGCGCGCCAGTAAGGGCGAAAAGCACCAATGTTATCGCACAACTACGCGCCGCTGTCGGGCCGGATTTTCCAATTATTGGTGTCGGTGGTATTGATAGTGCTGATGCTGCCCAAGAAAAATTTGCAGCGGGGGCACAATTGGTCCAGGTGTATACCGGTTTTATATATCGCGGGCCGGACTTGATCCGTTCGATCGTGCAAAGCATATAACGATCTTCTGCGGATCAACGTTTGTTAGAGCAAAACAATCTTTAACTTATTGACAAGCAAAGTGTAAAACGGCCACATGGCAATTAATCTTCGCGGTGAAATGACATGTCGGCCTTCACTCCTACAGCCAAGTGGCATTGGCGACTCGACGAGCGTATGCAACTGGATACTGGTGTTGCATTACAATCGACGCCATTTTTAGCGAACCAGTTGATTACCGTTGACGAAACACATTTTAGCCTCGAACAAGCGCAATGTTTTTGGTCATTTTGGCACACACTCGAACAGTTGCAGTTTAATGATGCGGCTTGTTTTGCGGCGGCGGTTGATGCATTGTGCTGCCAGCAATTTGTTCGGCAGACCGGTCACAAAAGCTGGGGTTTTTGTCCGGTTTCACAACATTATCAGCCGGCGATTGCCGAGCTTGTCCTGTTGTCAGGACGGGTCGCAATGATCGCTATTGTTACCAATAGCTACGGTGCGAGCAGCCAATTATTGCTGTTAGATAGCGGTGAAAATCTACGAGGAAAACAGTTGCTTGCTGGGCAAGCTTTGGTTGTACTGAATGATCGTCTACAACCGTTAGTGCAACAAAAATCATCCTCACTACGGCATTTTGCCCGTTCTGCCTGATCGGATCTGAAATCCGCCATTGATTCAGTCTTTTTCCTTCAAATTACTCGATTCTACTAGGCAGTTGGCTGTTAATCAGTAAAAATAGCCGGGTTGATTTGATAAAGGCTTGAAGTGTGACTGAAGTAACCGACAATTTTGATGATATCCGTCCTTATAATGACGCTGAAGTGCCGGCAGCGGTGCAGCGTGTTATTGCCGATCCCGAATTTATTCGAGCAGTGATCCGTTTTCGTTTTGGGAGCTCAGCTTCTTGGATCACAGCCATTGCTGCCCCCATACTCACTTGGTATTTACGTCGTCACTGGTCAGGCTTTCAGTCGGTAGAGTCGGTGCAACGCTATGTTGCAAGTTATTTGGAAAACACCATCAAGCGCACGACGCAAGGCGTGACGTGCAGCGGTTTAGCGGCACTGGACCCGAACAAGTCGTATCTGTTTGTTTCGAACCACCGCGATATTGCGATGGACCCTTCGTTGGTTAACTGGTGTTTGAATCAATATGGTTTCACCACCGCCCGTATTGCCATCGGTGATAACTTGTTGAAAAAGACCTGTGTCACTGAACTGATGAAACTCAATAAGAGTTTTATCGTCAAACGTTCGGCAAAAGGGCCTCGCGAAATGTTAAAGGCATTAGGCCAATTATCGGCATATATCCGCCATTCGCTGAGCACGCATAATCATATCTGGATCGCCCAAAAAGAAGGCCGCGCGAAAGATGGCAATGATGTAACCGATCCGGCCATTCTTAAGATGTTTTATATCGCCGGCAAACAGCAGCAACTTAGTTTCCCAGACTATATGGCATCGTTACAGATTGTACCGGTTTGTCTGTCATATGAGTTTGATCCCTGCGACATGGCCAAAGCGCAGGAGTTATATCAACGGCAGACACATGGTAATTATCAAAAAGCGGAATTTGAAGACATTCAAAGTATTGTGCAGGGAATTATCGGTGATAAAGGCCGCGTACATGTGCATTTTGGGGCGGTGGTGGACCAAGCCGAAGACCTTGCCAGCCCGGAAACAATGGCTGCAGCCATTGATCGGGAAATATACCAAGGTTATCAGTTATATCCGGCAAATTACCTCGCAGCCAATCGATTAGAAGCTGTTGATGTAAAAGACAGTGCGGTTGAGCAGTTTAAACGTCGGCTAGCGGCGGTGCCGGAGCAAATTCGCCCGGTGTGGTGTCAGATGTATGCGAATCCATTATTAAATGCGACTCGCAGTAAGGAGCAACCTTAATGGCGCGAGCGATTACCTATAAATTTAAAGGACAGCCACGGCAGATCCCGTTTAGCTATGACAAGTTTCATGATATTTATGAGGCTGTTGCAGCAGCGGAAGGCATCGATTTAACGCAATTCTTAAAAATGGAGCAGCAAGTAACGATGACCGCAAAACGCACTGCGGCCATTAAAGACTTTCGGCAAAAAGAGTTTATTCGTTTTGGTTTTACTGAAATTTTCCTGCATAAAGATGATAAAGATATCTAACGACAGTTGTTTGATGCAAATC